>DASSML010000427.1:0-3614 GCA_035688895.1 Gemmatimonadales bacterium | reverse complement strand
CTGGAGATCTTCCTCCGGCGCTGGCGACGCCGCCTGATCCCGTGGACCCGGCCGCATTCGATCCGGATGCCGGCCCGGAGCCGCTGAGGTGGCCGCGAGTCCGACCGTCTCCGTCGTCATCATCTTCCTCGACCCGGGCCCGTTCCTCGAGGAGGCGATCGACAGCATCCGACGGCAGACGTTCCGCGACTGGGAGCTCCTGCTCGTGGACGACGGCTCGAGCGACGGGAGCAGCGACGTGGCCCGCCGGGCCGCCGAATCGGAGCCGCAGCGGGTGCGCTACCTCGAGCATCCGCAGCACGCCAACCGCGGGATGAGCGCCTCGCGGAACCTCGGCTGCATCCAGGCGCGTGGCGCGTACGTGACCTTCCTCGACGCCGACGACGTGTTGCGGCCCGATGCGCTGGAGACACTCCTCTCCACCCTGCGCACCGCGCCGCGCGCGGCGATGGCGTACGGCCCGGTGGAGTACTGGTACAGCTGGGCCGGATCGAACGCGTCCCGCGGCGACTTCGTGCAGCGCCTCGGAGTCGCCGCTCCCGCGCTGATCGAGGCGCCGGCGCTGCTCCTCCGCTTCCTCCGCAGACGGGCGGCGGCCCCGTCGGGGATGCTGGTGCGCGCGGACGTGATCCGGGAGGTGCGCGGGTTCGAGAACGCGTTTCGCGGGATGTATGAGGACCAGGCCTTCTGCGCCAAGGTCTGTCTTCGCCGGCCCGTGGTGACCACCGCCAAGTGCGTCTACCGATACCGCCAGCACACCGCCTCCAGCAGCTCCCGAGCCGATCGCAGCGGCGAGCCCGATTTCGGACGCGTCGTCTTCCTGCAGTGGCTCGGCGGCTATCTGGGACGGGAAGGCAATGAGGATCTGAGGGTGCGGGAGGCGCTGCGGCGGGAGCTCTGGTGGGCGCGGCACCCGCGCCTGCATGCGCTGGTGCGCCGCGCGCGTCGGCTACGCAGGAAGCTGGCCGGCCGCCTTCGACCTCGCCGCCCGGGAGCCGCGCCCGCCTAGCCGCCGAGCCAGCCCGGTGAGCACGCCGCCGACATAGACCAAGTGACCCGCTGCTGCCTTGGGCTCGCGCGGCGAGCGGCGGATCGAGAGCCACAGATGGTGCCGCAGCAGGCGCGCCAGCCTCCCCGCCATGTAGGACCCCCCTCCCCGCAGATGCTTGCCGTAGTACGCGCCCTGCCCGATGCCGTAGCGCCAGCGGAGTGGCAGGTACTCCTTGGGGCCGCGCCAGGCCCGATGGTAGATGACGCCTTCCGGCACGTAGCGGATCCGGCAGCCGGCCGCCAGCAGCCGGTAGCCCATGTCGTTGTCCTCGCCGGCGGGATACCGGGTGCCCGGTCCCAGCTCCTCGTCGAAGCCTCCCAGCTCCAGCATCGTGGAGCGGTGCACGCCCATGTTGCCGGCCTCCAGCACGTCCTTGGCGATGCGACCGACGTACTCCGCGGCCGCCTCGCTGGATACCAGGGCCGGCGCGAAGCCGCCGAGCACTTCGTCGGGCGTGGCCAGGACCCGGCCGGTCACCACGCCACGGGGCCCCAGCTCGGCCAGCTGCCGCACCATCGGCTGGAGCCAACCCGGATCCACGAAGACGTCGTCATCGGTGTAGATCAGCAGCTCGGTAGCGGCCGCCCGCATCCCCGCGTTGCGGGCCCGGCTCACGCCCCGCTCGGCGCTGTGGAGATAGCGAATCGCGCAGCCGTCGCGGAGGCCCATCTCGGCCAGCTCCGCATGAGGCTCGTCGCTCTGGTCCACGACCACGATCTCGGTCGGGCGCTCCCGGCCGCCCAGCACCGACTCCACCGTCTCCAGCAGGTAGCGGTGACGGTTGCGGGAGCAGACGATCACGGAGGATCGCGGAAGCGTCATGGGCTGAGTCGGAATCCGTGGAAGAAGCCCCGGGTCCCGCCTCGCAGGCTCAGGAGCCGCTGGCGGACCAGGAAGCCGTCGCGGCCGGCGAGCGCGCGGCCGAGCAGCATCACCTGTTTGCCGGCCCAGGTACCGAACAGCCGGAGCGCGGCGAGGTCGCCGCGGCGGGCCCAGAGCACGCAGGCGGCGCCGATGCCGAAGCCGTAGGTCCAGCGGCTGCGGAGGCGCTGCTGTTCGGTCTGGCGGGCATGGTAGACGACCGACGCCGGCTCGTATCGCACGACCCCGCCGGCTCGCAGGAGGCGATAGATCAGGTCGGCGTCCTCGGCTGCCTTCCCGGGGGACCCCGCGCCGAGTCGCTCGTCGAACCGTCCCACCCGGTCCAGCCAGGCTCGCGAGGCGGCGAAGTTGCCGCCCGTTCCGACGGCCCAGGGCACCGCCCCGACGCGGTATTCGGTCGGCTCGTCCGCCCTCCGCGGCGAGACCGGGTAGGTGCCCTCCGTAGACTCCCCCAGCGGTAGCACGCGTCCCGCCACCGCGCAGGGCGGATCCGCCACGGCGAGGGCGGCCTGCACCGCCTCGAGCCACCCGCGATCGGGAACGCAGTCGTCGTCGGTGAACGCGACCATGGGCTGAGTGGCAGCCCCGAGCGCGGCATTGCGCGACGCCGAGAGCCCGTGGCGGGGCTGTCGGATGTACTGCACCGCCACGCCGGGCACCACGAGAGCGGCTACCTCGGCCTCCACCCCGTCGTCGGCGCTCTGGTCCACGACGACCAGCTGTGCCGGCAGGGTGGCCCCGCGCGCAATGGCCTCGAGGCAGCGGGCCAGTGGCGCGGGTCGGTCGCAGGCGGCGACGGCCACGGTGATCCGCGCAACCGGTCTCACGGCGCCTTCCGGCGCCGGTGGCCCCGGCGCACCGCGCCTGCGAAGTCGGCGAGCGAGTCGGTCCCGCGAATCTCGATCCGTCGAAGCGCGTATGCTGGGACGACGGGATCGTTGAACCCGGACCGGCTGCACACGGCGCCGAGGAACCCCGCCCGCTCGACCGCGTGGAGGGCGGCGGGACTGGTCTTGCCGTAGGGATAGGCGAAGGAGGAGACCGGGCCTCCGAGCGCCTCCCTCAGGTCGTCGCGACCTCCGCCGATCTCGCCGTCGAGCCGTCCGGGGTCGATCTCCGAGAGCGGCGGGTGATGCCGGGTGTGGCCGCCGAGCTCCATTCCCGCCGCCTCCATGTCTCGCGCCTCGTGCGGCTTCAGCATCGGACGCCCGGCCAGCTCCCCCTCACGGTCCCAGTCGTTGGCATGGCCCAGCGCGGCGCTCACCAGGAAGAAGGTGGCCGGCATCCCGGCCTCTCTGAGTCGGGGGAAGGCGAGCCGGTGGTTGTCCTCGTATCCATCGTCGAAGGTGATCGCCACCGCCCGCGCGGGTGACAGCTGGAACCGCCGGCGATGCTCGAGGATCTCATCCAGGCGCACCGCATGGTAGCCGCTCCGGCGAAGCCAACGGAGCTGGGCGGCGAATCGCGGCTCGGGGACGATGTAGCGGCCTGCGCGTTCGTCGGGCCCGCCGACAGCGTGATACATCAGGATCACCGGTGGGTGCTGCAGTCGCACTCGGGTGTCGCGATCGGTAAGCTCCCGCCAGACTCCGCGCCAGAAGGCGTAGCCCACCACGAAGCGTGCCCAGCGCCCTCGCGCCGCGCTCGGCAGTGGGACCGGTAGCGAGGCGAGCAGCCGTGG
>DASSML010000426.1:0-2474 GCA_035688895.1 Gemmatimonadales bacterium | reverse complement strand
TAGACGAACGTCCCCAGCGGTGACGGACTCCTGAGGGGGGCTGGCTAGGCCGGTCCCCCTCGAGTTTTGCCCCGATCCTCCCCCGCACCACCTCCAGTCCTCAATCAAAAATCGTACCCGAACATTCCCCGAATCGACATCCATAAGCTGCTGTAATACATGCAGTTAGGATGTATTGACCATTCGCGTTCGACTATTAGATTGAAAGTACGTTTAAACGCACCAACGCCATTTGCGACGGAGCCGTATCGAGACAGCTCCGACCCTCGGCAGGGTGCTATTGGACCAGTGGCAGGAGGCCAAGATGTCGGATACAAGCACGAATCCCAACGAGTCGGTGCTGCCGACCCCGCCGCAATGGGATCCGTTCCAGCTGATGGATCGGATGGATGAGGACGCGCTCCGCAAGGAGCTGGAGGGCGTGGCGGCCCAGGACCTGGTGTACGTCGTCAAGGAGGGCGGCCAGGAGGTGGTCGGTCTCAGCAAGACCGGCGTGGACGAGTGCTGTATGGCGCTGGTCGCGCAGGGGCAGGTGATTCGCGAAGAGGATCTGCAGTACGAGGTCCTGGGCGAAGGTGAAGACCGGGAGGCGCTCTTCAAGGTCCGGGCGGCTCGTTTCGCCGTCTCCCCGGACGGGCATGATGTCCGGCTCGACCAGGTCATCGGAGTCAAGCGTCAGCCGATGTACTACGATCCGGCCCAGCTCGACCTCGATACCCGCGTGCCGAGCAAGAAGTACCGCGGCCGGACCTACCGGGAGCTGCTGCAGACCGAGGACGGCCGAGACTACCTGGCCTGGATGGCGGAGCATTTCGAGGAGACCGAGATCCGCGACTTCGTGCGCTGCATTCTGGCCGGGGAAGAAATCGTGAGCCGGCGCGGTCGGCAGCTCAATCCCCACTGGTACGAGGCCGGGGCGATGAAGGCAGCGCGGAATGCGCGGTTCCGGTTGATTCCGGGCAGCGTCCGCGCGCAGGTGATCGCCGCGGCGCGGCGCGGCGGCCTGGCTCGCGTGGTGGACAATCCGAAGGGCAGCGGCACCACGCCGGTGGCGCCCACGGCCCCGATGCTCCCGGTGGAGCGCGCGGAGCCGGCGGCTCGGGTGGGACCTTACGCGCCGACCGAGAAGCAGGTCGCGTTCTATCAGCGGCTGGCGGAATCGCCGGTGTTCAGCGACGAGGAGCGGCGGCGGGCGCTGGAGTGGCTCGCAGCCAAGGCCACCCGGCAATCCATCAAGGACCAGATCGACTGGCTCAAGCGTCAGGTGGAGACTCGGAAGGCCTCCCGCGCTACCGACACGGCGGCCTGACCTTCGGACCCGGGGGGGGACGCTTCGGCGTCCTCCATCCGGTCTGCCCTTCTAGAAACCGAATCCCACCGTCAGATACACGCCGGTGCGCTCCTCGCTCTGGGCGACGGCCACGCTCATCGTGTTGGCCCGGTCGATCAGCGAGAACCAGATCCCGCCACCGGCGGCGCCGTGCCACACGTCGGACTCCTCCCCCTCGAGATAGACCCGCCCCACGTCCGCCAGGCCGAATACGCCGAGGTCGCCCGGCGCGAGGAAGTAGAACTCGGTGAGGAAGAGGCGAAGCTCGGAGCCGGCGTACAGCGAGGCGTCACCGGCGTACCGGTTGTCCCGGCCCAGCCGGACGGTCGAGATGTCGCCGATGTAGGCCGCTTCCTGGTAGGGGTATCGGCCCCACACCTTCTTGCCCCCTACCCGGAACGAGAGCGTGGGCTCGAGCGGCATCGAGGCCGCCGTGAGATAGGTGGACGCCACGGCGTGGACCTCGCCGAAGGGCTCCTCGACATCGAGCATGCTGGGATAGTATCCACCCTGGATCCGGACGAACGCCCCTCGGGTCGCTGCGACCGGCCGGTCGCGGCCCTCGTACTCCAGCCGTCCGAGCAGGCCGAATCGGCCGAACTTCCCCGCGCCGTAGGGATCGGCGACGGCGATGAAGCGGTCTTCGTCGAGGTCGGTCTCCGTGAACTTCAACAACGGCCCCACGGAGAACTCGACCTGGGACGCGATCGGAAAGGAGTATGACGGGGAGATGCTGAGCTCGGTCTCCTTCACCCGGTAGAACGTGTTGTCGTCGGTGATGCTGATCTCGTTGCCGAAGCCGTGGAATCGCAAGGCCTCGATGCCCGAGGCCCGGGCCAGCAGGTTGACGTGCGCGCGGGAGTTCTCCCGGTACCAGATCCCGGCGAAATCCGCCCGTCCGGTCGCGGCGCCGGTGGAGTATCCCACCCGGACCCGAGAAGTCTGGGCGTAGGGGTCGCGGTGGAAGCCGTACTGGGTCAGCGACACACCGGCACCGAAGAAGGCTCCGAGATCGGGCCCGTAGGCCAGCCAGGTCAGACCCAGCCAGCGATCGCCCCAGTCGCGCGGGGCGGGCGACTTGGGCTCGTAGGACTTCCGATCGACCTTCACATCGGTCCCCGGCGCGGTGCCGTCGTTGCTGTCC
>DASSML010000425.1:0-13885 GCA_035688895.1 Gemmatimonadales bacterium | reverse complement strand
TGACGCTTGACCGCGGCGGCCTGGTCCGTGGGGCCGAGGGTCGAGGCGTCCATGACGCGGAGGATCTCCTCCAGGCGCATGGTGACCCGCATCGTCCCCAGCTTGAGGAGATATTCCTTCCGCTTCACCATCGGGTCTTTGCCCAGCCAGAACAGGCTCACCCGGAGCCGGGTGGTCACCTGCGGCCGGGGCTCGGTCTCGAGCGCCGCGAGCTCGCCGCGGGTGATGTAGATCTGCTCCTGCAGGGTGAACCCGACCTGCGAGCCGGCGACGGCACGGGTCTGGGTCGGCCGATTGAACGCCTCGATGGTCTTCACCCGGCTCTTCTTGCCCGAGGGATAGAAGACCACCGTATCTCCCACCGCGACCGCACCCGAATCGATGGTCCCCGCCACGATCCGCCGATCATCGCCCTGCTTGGTGAACTTGTAGACGTCCTGCACCGACATCCGGAACGAGCGCTCCACCGGCGGCGGCTCGGTGTGGAAGGCGTCGAGTGCGTCGAGCACCGTCGGGCCGTGGTACCACGACAGGTTGGCCGACCGATCGGCGATGTTGTCGCCGCCCCGCCCGGAGACGGGAATGAAGGCGGACGGCTTGATCCCGACCTGGTCGAGGAACGCCCCATACTCCCGGACAATCCGGTCGTAGACGGCGCGATCCCACTTCACCAGGTCCATCTTGTTCACCACCACCGCGAGCTGCCGAAGCCCCAGGAGCGACACCATGTACCCGTGCCGGCGCGAGTTCTCCTGCACCCCCTCGGCGGCGTCGATGACCAGCAGGGCGGCCTCGGCACGGGAGGCGCCGGTGATCATGTTCTTGAGGAACTCGATGTGCCCGGGGGCGTCGAGAATCAGGTAGGGTCGCTGCCGGCTCTTGAAGAAGACCCGCGCCGCGTCGATGGTGATCCCCTGGGCCTGCTCGTCCTTGAGCGCGTCGAGCAGGAACGCGTACTCGAAGGGCTTCGAGTTCAGCTCGCACTGGGCCCGGACCTGCTCCAGCTTGCCCTCTGGAAGCGAGTGAGTATCGGCCAGGAGGCGTCCGATCACGGTGCTCTTCCCGTGATCCACGTGGCCCACGATCACGATGTTCATCCGCTGGGAGCCCGTGGGGGCGGCCACAGCCGGTTCAAGGGGGGCAATGGAAGACGACATGCGCGCGGACCTACCTCCGTGAGCGTCGTTGAGCCGGCCGAGGCCGGCGGGCGTCCGCGGATCGCGTCGAGATCAGCTGCGGGCCGGGTGCGTGGGGAGCTAGCGCCGGAGAGCTCTCACTGCTCTTCCGCCGCGTAGTCGTAGGGATAGTAGTAGTAGCCCTCCTTCGCGACCTCGCCGCCGGGGTCGTTCAGCACGGTGCCGACCACTCGGCCGCCCACGTTGGCGAGCTGCTGGTAGGCCCGCTGCGCAGCGTTGCGGTCGGTGGCACCCGCCCGAACGACCAGGAGCACCCCATCGGTCAGCGAGGCGACGATGCCGGCGTCGGCGGTCGCGAGGACCGGCGGCGTATCCAGCACGATGATGTCGTACTGTTCCTGGAGCTCCTGGAGCAGGACCCGCATACGGGTGCTGCTCAGCAGGTTGGCCGCGTTCATCGGCAGGGCGCCGCAGGGGAGCACCGAGAGCCGGGCCACCGAGGTCTCCCGGATGGCGCGCGGCGGAGGGCTGCCCGAGCCGCCCGAGGCGGTGAGCAGCTCCATCAGGCCCGGCGCGCGAGGCAGCCGGAACAGTCCATGGACGCGCGGGCGCCGGATATCGCAGTCGACCAGTAGGACCCTGAGTCCGTCGTAGGCCAGGGTCACCGCCAGATTGGCCGCCGTGAGGGTCTTGCCTTCGCCCGGCACCGCGCTGGTCACCACCAGCGTCTTCAGACCCTCGCCGCCGTCGGACCAGGTCAGGCTGGTGCGCAGGTTCCGGAACGCCTCGATCCCGATGGAGAAGGTCTGGTTGCCGGCCATGGGCGAGCCCACCTCTTGGCCGCCCTTCCCCGCTCCGAGCATCCGCCGGAAGTGCCCCTGCGCCCCGCGCGAGCCCGCGGTGATCCGCGGAATGACCGCGAGTCCGGGTACGTGCAGCACCGCCTCGAGATCCTCCGGCCGCCGGATCGAGGTGTTGAGCGCCTCGAGGATGTACGCCAGGATGAGGCCGAGGATAAGACCCAGGACGATGCCGAGCCCGATACGAAGGGCCGAGCCGCTCACACCCGGATCAGTGGGCAGCGGCGCCAGGGCCACGACGTCGACGTCGCCCGCCTCGACCGCCTCGGCCATGCGGGCCTTCTGGAAGTCCTTGCGCAGCTCGTCGCCCATGCTGGCCAGGGCGTTGACCCGCCGATCGAGCCGCATCTCCTCCTCGGCCATGGCGGGGAGGATCTGGATCGAGGCGCCGGTCCGGTTCCGGAGATCGCTGAGCGACTTGATCCGGGCGTCGATCGTCTGAACCTGACTGCCGACCGCCTCGACCAGCTGGTTCTGGTTGGTCTTGGCGAGCGCCTGGAGCTGCACCAGGTCCGGATTGGTGGCCGAGCTGCGCCAGGGCCCGGTGGTCATCGAGTCGAGCCGCTGCTGGTACTTGAGCTGGCTCGAATACAGCCCGGTCACCGAGGGATTCTCCGCGATAGCCGGCGAGGTCGCCAGTGCGCGGAGCGCCTGATCGCGCACGGTCGCGTCGGAGCTCTTCATCTGCTGCTGGAGCGAGCCGAAGGTCTGGCGATCGGCCTGGAGCTGCGCGACCTGGGCGTCGAGCTGGAGGATCGCCTGTTGGGTCGCGGTCAGCTTGCTCTCCGAGCTGGCGAGCTGCTGCCGGCTGCGGAAGTTGCTGAGATCGGCCTGGGCACGGGCCAGCATGCTGTCGGTCTGCGCCAGCTGCTCGGCGAGGAACTCGCTGCGCCGGCGGGACCGCTCCCGGGCCCACTGCACACTGAGCGACTGGAATGCCTGCACGCTGGCGTTGACGATCCGCTGGGCCACGCGGGGATCTTCCGAGACGTAGCTGACGTCGATGACGTCGGTCTCTTCCCGCCGGGTGGCGCCGAGGCTGCCGACCAGTCCGCTGATCGCGGACTCGCGATCCGACAGACCCAGGACCGCCGTCTCGACCGAGGGCCGAGCGGTGACCGTGAACTGGACGATGCCGAGATTGATCGGCTGGCCATAGCGGGCAGTCACGGCCCGGTCGCCGCGGCGGGCGTTCACCTCGCGCTCGGCGAAGGTGAGCACCACCGAATCGCCGGCCGCGCGGGGGTCGACCTTGACGTGGTCGAGATCGCCGACCGAGAAGTCCTCGCTCTTGCTGTAGAGCTGCAGTCCGAGCGTGTCCACCACCGCGGCCCCGACGGTCCGGCTCCGGATCAGCTGAATGAGTGAGAGCAGCGGGTCGGCGGTCCGGGTGAGTCCCTTGGCCTCCTCCTCGTCCCCCGTCAGCGTCTGCCGCTCGCCGGCCATGCGGAGCATGGCGGAGGCGGTGTACTCCGCCGGGGTGTCCCAGGCGAGGAACAGCCCGACGCCGGCGCCAATCGCCGTCATGAGGAGAATGAGCAGCACCCGCCGGCGGACGACGATCAGCGCCTGACGGAACGACATCGTCTCGCCGCTGTCGGCGGCGTACTCGACCGGACGCAGTGGCACTGGCTGGGGCTCGACGGTGCCCGGGAGCATGCGGGAGCGTGGAGGCAGTTGCGACATGATGACCTAGTTGCCCCGACCGATGCGGTCGATCAAGAGACCGACCGACGCGATCGATCCTATGACGCCGAGGGTCGGAAGCAGAATGTCCTTGGTGAACGACTTCTTGCGATCCACCACGATCTGGTCACCTGAGCGCACCGGTATGGAAAAATCGGTGCTGGACGAGTTCTCCAGGTCGAGCCGGAATACCTGCTGCACTCCCGACTGGGTGAAGCGGATGACGCGAACCCGGTTGCGGGCGCCGTTCTGCGTGGCGCCACCGGCACGAGCCATCGCCTCGCCGACGGTCGTCTCGGGCCGCGTGGCGAACACGCTCGGCCGGGTCACCTCGCCCGATATCGCGACCCGGATCAGCGGCTCCATGACGAACTGGGGATTTTCCTCGAATCCGCTCAGGAAGCGGCGGATGTTGGCCTCCGCGGTGGCGAACGGAACGCCGCCGACCCGGACGGTCCGGTAGAGCGGGTGGGTAATCGACCCGTCCGGCGCGATCACGAAGTCACCGCTGAACTCGGGCCTGCGCCAGACTTGAATGCGGATCGAGTCGCCGGGCGTGAGGACCGCCTGCTCCGATCGCTCCGCTTGGTGGGTGGCCTGCTGCGCCACCATCGGCCGGGCGAGAGCCAGCGCGGACAACAGAATCATCGTGGAGGCCAGGGGTCGCATAGTCCTCAGACAGTCGGCTAAAGGTTGACCAGCCCCTGACCTGGCAGCGGGGAATTGTCCCGGGGCAGACAGCACGATCCATGCCTGTAGGCGGGGGTCCCGGCCCGCTCCCGTCGAGCGATCTAACCCAATTTACCACACAGAGATCGCGAATGGCACCGGAGGGTGAGGATAGCCCACGATCCAAACTCCTGCGGCACGGCCCTGCAGTTAGTCGTGCCGGCTACGCCAGGCCGCCGGACGGCACCACAACACTGTGGCGCTGGGAACACATGCCTGGATCACTCTTCGGGGGCCGGGCGGCCGCAGGATCGGGCCGGAAGGGTGGCCAGTTTGGCGGCCACATCGCGGAAGGCTTGCACGTTTTCGGGCCTGGCCATGAAGTCCGGGTCGTAGCGCCACATGGTGAGGGCGCACCCGGCCGAGCCGAGGAGGATGCCCCAGTCCCGCACCTGCTCGGCGGTCATCCGGCAGTTGGGTTGGCCACCCCCTCGCCCGCCGGTCTCGGTGGGCGAGCAGTCCCAGGCGCCATCGCGGCTGGCCTGAATACCTCCGTTGATGATGTTCAGGCTGAACACGATGGACATGTCGTCGCGGCGACCCATGGCGAGACCCGCATCGCGAAACTTCACGACGTCGCCCTTCCGCGCCGCGTACTGATCGAGCAGGAACTCGCAGACGTGGTAGGACTGCTTGGGCTGAAAGATGTCATGGTCGTGGACCACGCCGACCGGCAACGTCGGGAACATCTGCTTGACGTACCCGCACATCGAGTCCACCCGGGCCTTCGTCATGGTTCCCTTGGGACCCCAGCTGCTTCCGTCCTCGATATTGTGCGGCTCGTCCATGACCGACGCCCCGACGATGGTTCCGTCGGCCACGCCCTGGTCGATCGCTTCGTGGATCGCGGGGGTGTCGTAGGTGAGCATCTTCGCCAGCCACTTCCCGTAGTCGAACACCCCGCCGGTCTTGTACTGGTTATGTGAGCCACCCGTCATCGCCAGTATGAGGCGATGCCCGTTTGCCCGGGCGTGCACCAGGCGGGGTACGATGTTCCGCGGAGTAAGCGCTCCGATGCTGAGGTTGAAGCTCTCGACGTTGCTCTTGAGTCCCTCGTCCTCCCAGGCCCCGTAGGGTCCAAAGGGAATCCCTCCACGGGCGACCGTGTCCCTTGCGACGGCCGATGAGGACTTGGGAGACGGACGCGTCGCGGGGGCGGGGGCGGGGGGGGAGATCAACGTGGTGGCGGGTGGCGCCGCGATGGAGACGACGCTGGTGTCGGCCCGGGCGCCGCCGCGCTCGGTGGCCATCACCCGGTAGCTGCCCGCCGCCCGGCCGGCCAGGAAGAGGCCGGAGGAGTCGATGGTGCCGCCGGTGGCTCGCCAGGCGACTTGGGTGGAGCTGGTCCGCGTGGGGGGGGCCGCGTGATTCTGGACCGTCGTCGCCCCCGCAGCGGTCAGCAGCAGAAGGCCCGGCAACAGGCTGCGGAGCGCTTGGGCGGATGTGAACGACATGGCAGGCCACCGTTGGCTAGAATCATCTCGAGTCCGGCAAGTCGGACCCCGTCGGCTCTCGCACCAGGGAATGCCTCACCGCCAGCGTGCGTCGCCAGGTTGGCCGGCACGGGTATGGAATGTCGCCGGCCCGCCGAGAGAGCGTCAACGCCCGCGACCTGAAAGAAACACACCGGCCGGAGGCGATGCCTCCGGCCGGTGCCCCACCGATAATGGCCTGCCTCGGACTACGGGCGAGCGCAGGTTGGGCCGCTCGCCCCGGCGAGGGAGTCCGTGATGCCTCTCCGCACAGCTCGGTACTCCGCCGTGTTGGCCTTGACGGCGTCCCAGCGCCAGACCCGGAAACCGCACCCGGCGCGGGCCAGCAAGGGATACCATCGCCTCATGCTGTCGGGCGGGATCTGGCAGTTGGGGCTGGACTGCCCCTTGTAGCCGCCCTGGTCCTTGCAGTCCCATACCCCGTCCCGGTCCTGGACGCCACCGTTCAGCTCGTTGGCGCCGAACAGAATCCGCATGCCGTCACGGCGCGCCATCGCGAGGGCTCCGTCCCGGAACTGTTCCGGGCTGCCCAGCCGAGCCGTGTACTGGTCCACCAGGAACTCGCAGACCCGATAGCTGTTGTTGGGCTCGAAGAGCTGATGCTGGTGCACCACGCCGACCGGCATGGTCGGGAAGATCGACTTGACGTAGGCGCACATCGAATCGACGCGGGCCTTGGTCATGGTGCCTTCCGGCCCCCAGGTGTTCCCGTCCCCGAGTCCGTAGACGTGGGGCTCGTCCATGACCGAGTTGCCGATGATCACCCCGTCGGCCACGGCCTGGGCCACGGCGTTCTTGATCGCCCCGCTGTTGTAGGTAGCCATGGAGTCGCGCCACTTCTTCATGTCGAACTGGTACACTCCGCCGATGGTGCTCATGTAGGGGTCGTGGCCGCCCGTCATGTTCAGAAGCAGCCGGATGTTCTTGGCCCTGGCGTCGGCGATGCGCTGGATGATGCCGGCAGCGCGCACCGCGTCGTGCGTCAGGGTGAACTCCTCGGTGCCGGGGGTGCCGAGCGAGGACCAGAGCTGTGACGCGCCCACCAGAATCGGTCGCCCGACCGACGGCGGGGGCGGGGGCGGCGTGTAGCCGGTCAGGCTCACCGCCGAGGTGTCGGCCAATGCGCCGGCGGAGGCGATGACGCGGAAGTTCCCGCCGGTCGGACCGGCGGTGTAGAGACCGTCGCCCGAGATCGAACCGCCGGTGGCGCTATAGGTCACTTCCACGGCGACGCTGTCGCCCAGACTGTTGCGGCCGTATGCGGCCAGGCGCGCGGTGGCCCCGGTGGTGAGCGCAAGGGAGCGGGGCGAGAGGATCACCTGATCCAGCGTGGGGCCGGGCGGCGGCGGAGGCGGCGCGGTGATGGTCAGGTCCACCGTGTCCGCCAGGGTGCCTTCGGTGTTGGCGGCGATCACGTGATAGCTGCCGGCGGTCGCGCCGGCGGTGTAGGCACCACCGGCATCGACGGAGCCGCCCGTCGCCTGCCAGTTCACTCCGATGGCGACGGTGGTGCCGTCGCTCAGCACGCCGGTGGCGGCAAAGGTCTGGGAACCACCGGGCCCGAGGGTGACGGTGTCGGGGGACACCTTCACCGCGACGATGCTCGGTTGGGGAGGCACGACTACGACGATGGAGGTATCGGACTTCTGGCGGCCACGGCCTTTCCCGATGACCTTATAGATCCCGGGCATGGCGGCCTTGAAGATCCCGTCGACGTCGATGGAGCCGCCCGACGCGTGCCAGGTCAGGGGCAGTTCACGCCGCTCGCCCCGCGTGCTTTGGCGCAAGCCGCGGAATCGAACGGTCTGATTGGTTTCGAGAGTTACTCGACTGGGAACCAGGCTGACCCGATTGAGGGCCGGCACCGGATCCAGATTGGGCTCGGGAGCAGTCGTTTCGGCATCACAGCCGACCAGCGCGGCCGCAGCCGTGAGCATGGCGTAGTGCGAAATCGCCAGTCTCCGCGACAGCTTGAAGGTGTACGTCATGGGTTCTACCCTTTCATCGCTCTCCTTGCTGACGCCCCAACCGTTCCCGTCCGCCGCCACCGCCCTTGGGGATGCCAATTATTTATGGCTTCGGCCGAAGCTACTCAATATTCAAAAACTCGACGAATCGAAGCATTTAGTGTAACGATCGTTATGGCTAGTTGTTGTTGGTCAACATCTTACAAATCTCGCCAGTGCTGGATTGTAACAAAATATCGTCCACTATTTATACGACAGGTATCTCGTTGACAGCCCATCGGCAGGCTCCTGCAGCGACCAGATCCGAGTGCAGAATCGTGCCCGGTTCGAGTGCCGTTTCCGGCACGCCCAACCCCCTCAAAACCGGTCCGAGCAGCCTGTGAGGATCGCCTATCTGATCACCCGGGCCGATCCCATCGGAGGAGCCCAGATTCACGTGCGGGATCTGGCACTGGCGGCCCGCGATCACGGACACGAGCCCGCCGTCATCACCAGTGGAGGGGGACCGTTGATCGACGGGTTCCGGGAGGCCGGGGTGCCGGTGTTCGTCCTCCGGCACCTGACGGCACCGATCCGGCCCTGGAGCGACGTCCGCGCGTTGGGCGAGGTGCGGGCGGCGCTCACCGTGGTGAAACCGGACCTGGTTGCGGCCCATTCGTCGAAGGCCGGCATCCTGGGGCGACTGGCCGGCCGCTCCCTCCGGATTCCGGTTGTCTTCACGGTCCACGGCTGGGCCTTCACCCCGGGGGTCCCCGGACCACGGGCCGCGGTCTACCGCCGGCTGGAGCGCATGGTGGGTCCGCTGGCGAGCCGGCTCATCACCGTGTCGGAGTTCGACCGACGCCTGGCGCTCGAGGCCCGCATCGCCGGACCGGACCGCATCGTCACCGTACACAACGGGATGCCGGATGTGGGTTCGGACCTTCGGGCCGATCCGAGGCGGACGCCGCCGCGGATCGTGATGGTGGCGCGGTTCGAGCCGCAGAAGGATCACCTCACCCTGATCCGGGCCCTGGGCGGGCTCGCCGCGCACGCGTGGGAGCTCGATCTCATCGGTGAAGGACCCGGCATGACGGCCATGCGGTCTCTGGCGGCGGAGCTCGGCATCAGCGACCGGATCCGCTTTCTCGGTCAGCGCATGGACGTCCACCGGCTGTTGGCGGAGGCGCAGATCGCGACGCTGATCACCAACTGGGAAGGGCTACCCCTTTCGATCCTGGAGGCGATGCGCGCCGGCCTGCCGGTGGTGGCGTCGGACGTCGGCGGGATTGCGGAGACGATTCGGGAGGGAGAGACCGGATACCTGGTCGGACGCGGCGCGGTCGACCAGGTCCGTGATCGAATCGGCCGGCTCCTCGCCGAGCCGGGACTGCGGGGAGACTTCGGGGCGGCGGGCCGGGCGCTCTACCAGGGGCAATTCACCCTGGAGCACTGCGTCACCCGCACTCTCGAAGTCTATCAGTCGGTACTGGCCGCCAAGGCACGGGCCGTCGCCGTCGCGTGATCTAGATTTCCCGCCCCGCAGCAGCGACGATGGTGGTGACGTGGATCACGGTACGGCAGCCAAACATACCGATATCTAGCAGCACGCCTACCGGGGATGTTCCGCTCCAATGACCCATCCGGGCCCGTCCACTAGCGGCTCACGTGCGCCCACGATTCTCGTCGTCGACGACGAAGACATCGTGCGGGCGTTGGTAACGCGAGCATTGCGCGAGGCGGGGTATCGAGTGGTGCAGGCCCAGCACGGCGCCGCGGCGCTGGCGGTGCTCGAGGGTGGTCGGGAGACGATTCACCTGGTGATCACCGACCTGGTCATGCCGGGCATGGGCGGCCGCGAAGTCGCCCGCTGGATTTCGGCGCACCTGCCGGAGCTGCCGGTGCTCTTCATCTCCGGCTATCCGCGCACCTATCTCGAGGCCCACGACCTGTACGACGCCGGTATTCCGCTGCTCCGCAAGCCGTTCCTGCCCTCGCGCCTGCTCGAGGCGGTGCAGGAGCTCCTTCCCGATGCACCCGACTACGATCGTCCGGCGGCCGAGAACGCCTGAGCTCGCGTCTCAAATCTCCCAATTGGACATGATGACACCGGAGCGCGGCGCGCGCTGCGGCGCTCCATCGAGGATCATCCGCAGATCGGTCCAGTGGACCCGGTACCCTCGTCCCACCAATCGCAGATAGGCGCCGGCGAACTCGGTCTGGCAGCGGACGGCCAGGCGGCCGACCCTCTCCTGCGCGGCCGCGGCGGGGAGCGCGTCGAGCAGGCGATCGAGGGCCGCGTCATCGCGGGCCACCAGCTTGAGCACGCGGAGCTCGTCCTTGGGCCGACCGGCGGCGAGCGGGGTCGAGTGCCAGAGGGCGAAACCCACCAACCCGGCGCCATCGCGCACCAGCGTGGTATCGCCGATAGCGAGATCGCGCGTCAGCTCGATCTCGCGGGTGAAGTCCACTCCCGGAAGCAGCCCGTCGGTCAGCTGCCGGCACTCCTCGATCCGCTCGGCCGTGCGCGGTCCGGTTCCGAGCGACTCCACTGCGATCGCGGGTGCCCGCCGGCCCACGTCGTGGACCAGCGTCACGGTGAGGTGCCCCGGGACGAGGCCGATCCGACTGTAGAACCCGATGTTGTCCACCGTGCGCGGCATGGTCTCGAGCCCGATGGTGAGGGCGCCCTGGGCCCGGAGCCAGTCGATGCCGGTCCGCACCATCAGCGACCCGAGTCCTTCGCCCTGGCGGTCAGGACGGACCGCGAGGGGACCCATCCAGCCTTCGCTCCCCGAGCGGTGCACCATGTTGAAGGCGACGAGATGCCCGTCGGCATCGCGCCACACCATGGCGCCGCCGCCCGCGTCGTCGATGGCGTAGCGCCAGACCAGCGGATTCAGCTGCGGCACGCGGACCCCGACGAGACCGTCCCGGCTATAGCGATCGGTGAAGGCCTCGGCGAAGACCCGGTTGAGCGGGTCGATGTCGCGATAGGAGGGCCGGTCGGGGCCCCGCACGCTTCGGTCAGGCCGCCACATCCTGCCCTCCTACCGGCTCGTCGCGGACGGTTGCGACGCCGCGGCTCACATCGAGGCCGACCCGGATGACCCGATCGAAGCCTTCCCGCACCGAATCGATGTGGGTGATGAGGATGACCTGGGGAAAACGATCGGCGAGACTGCGCAGCAGATCGACCACCGCCGAGCGGCGATCCTCATCCAGCGAGCCGAAGATCTCGTCCAATATGAGCAGCGAGAGCGGCTGACCGGCGCGCTCGGCGATCATCTGGCTGATGGCGAGGCGCAGGGCCAGGTTCGCCACGTCCTCCTCGCCCCCGGAAATGACCGACTTGGGATCTCCGTCGTCCAGCAGACTGGTCCCGTAGTCCTCGTCCAGCTCGAGCTCGGTGTAGCGGCCGTTGGTGAGGTCGCGCAGGAAGCCGGAGGCCAGCTCGGAGAGATCGGGCCGGAGGGTCGCATTGAGCTCGCTGCGGAGCTCGGTGAGCGCGCGGTCCAGCTCCTGGTGCAGCGCCAGATCGTTGGCCACGCCCGCCGCCTCCCGCTCCCGCTCGACGCGCTCGGCCCGGCGGCGGGCCGCAGCGGCGACGGCCTCGTGCGCCGCGGCGGTCTCGGCGCGCGCCCGCACCAGGGCGACCTCGGCCTCCCGTTGGGCCTGGGCCGCGACCGCCTCGGCCGAGCGAGCCTCCCGGAATGCCGCATCGTTGTAGCCCAGCTCGTCGAGCCGGGCGCGGACCTCGGCCAGCCGGGCCGCCGATTCGCTGCGAATCCGCTGAGCCGTCTCCAGCTCTTCCTCCAGGAGCGCGATGCGCTCGACTTCGAAGCGGAAACGCTCGGCCTGCAGCGCGAGCGGCTCGAGCTGGCGGATGCGGGCCTGAACCTCACCGTGGCGCCGCTGGTCGTACTCCGTGGGTACCTGAGCCAGCGCGGTCTCCAGCTCGCCGACCCGACCGCGGAGCCGGGTCTGCTCGGTCCCCAGCGGAACCGCTTCCTGAGCCCGGGCCTCGAGCCGGCCGAGCTCCGCGGTGACATCCGACTGGAGCCGCTCGGCCTCGACCCGCAGACGCTCCAGCTCGTCGAGGTCGGACGGCTCCTGCTGGAGCTGCTCGATCCGCTGTTTGTAGTAGTTGCCGTTGGAGACGACCTCCTCGATCTGCCGGTCGAGCAGGCCGAGCACCTTCTCGTACTCCGCGCCGAGCGGGCGGGTACAGGTCGGGCAGTTCCCTTCCGGTCCAGCCTTCACCAGCCGCTGTCGCTGCTCCTTGAGCTCACTGTACTGGTCGAGCAGCCCCTGCCGCTTGGTCCGGGCGTCCTGGGCGTCCCGCACCCAGGCGGTCCGCGCGGTTTCGGCGTCGAGGGTGAGGCTCGTGATGGTGGCGCGGACGTCGTTGGCGCGGGTGCGCACCGCGTCGAGCGCCGGGCCGGCGGGGACTCGGGCGAGCCGCTCCTCCACCGACGTCAGGTGGTTCCGCACGTCGGCCAGCTGGGAGGTCAGTCCCTGGCGGCGGGCCTGCGCCTCGGCCAGCTGCTCGAGGGCAACGGCCTCCTGCCGCAGTCCGGCCAACGGTGCGAGCTCGACGGCGAGCTCCTGCAGTCGGCTGGTGGCGCCGGCGACGTCTGCCACCTGCCGCTCGAGACGCTCGGCCCGCTCGGTGGCGGCGCCGCACTCATGCCCGGCCACGCGGAGCTCGGCCTCGAGCGCCAGCGCGGATTCCCTCAGCGCCTGCAGCCGCTCCCAGCGGGGCCGGATCTCGCCCAGCACCGTCTCGGCGTGCGCGAAGGCGTCGGCCGCGGCCCCCTCGGCCGCGGTGGCGGCGACGACGCGGTCGTGTGCCCGAGCCTCCATGGCGTCGATCTCGCCGGGATCGCCGAGACCGGCGCGAAGTCCCTCGAGCCGGGCACGCAGCGCGGAGCGCTTCTCCTTGAGCCGGTCCTGCGCGGCGCGGAGCCGCTCGTAGCCCAGCACCCGGGACAGGAACTGGGCCCGCTCGGGCGCGCTCATCGCGGCCATCACCGCCAGCTCCTTCTGGCCGGTGAAGTAGGTGTTGAAGAACTCGTCGCGCGACATGCCGAGCAGCCGGGTGACGCGCTCGGTCACCGAGCCGAGGCTATTGGCGACCGGCGCCGGCTCGCCGTCCTGGTAGAGCTCCGCATGGTTGAGGCCCCGAACGATGCGGTACTGATGCGCGCCGAGGGTAAACTCGAGCTCCACCTCCACCCGGGCGCGCGGCGGCGCGTTCCTCCGCCGGATCGAGTCACGACTGCCGCGGGCGGCGGGCATGCCGTACATCGCCCACGCAATCCCCTCGAGAATGGTGGTCTTCCCTGCCCCGTTGGGCCCCACGATGCCGGTGAGGCCGGCGCCGAACTCCAGCTCGGTGGACTCGTGCTGGCGAAAGTTGGCGAGGCGGAGCCGGGTGATTCGCATCAGGCGCCGGCCAGGTCCCGCTCGACCCCGTCGAGCAGCTCACCGCCGAGACGGACGAACGCCTCGCGGTCGAGCTCGGTCGGGAGCGGGCGGCGGGAGAGATAGTCGCGCACCAGCTCGGGAAGCGGCTGGCGTCGTCCCGGACTCCCGACGCCCACCGTGCGCTGGATCTCGGGCCGGCGGACGTCGAGGTGAAAATGGAGCGCCTCCGCCTTGTACCCGCGGATGGCGGCGTGGTCCAGCTCCCGGGCGATGTGCCGGGGCACGTCGTAGACCCGGAGCCGGAGGATCTTGTCGGCGATGCCGCCGGGGACCTGCGCGAGCCGATCGCCAATCAGGCGGTCGAGCGCGGCCGCGGCCATCCCCTCGCCCGGTATGGAAGGAAGATCGAGGATGGCGCGGGCGGGCTCGATCGGTTGATGGGTGACGGTGTCACCGTCGAGGTCGGCGAGGAGCCAGCCCTTCGACTTGTGCCCGTGCCGCGCCTCATCGGCGAGCTCGCCCCAGAGATTGGGACTGACGTAGTCGAGTGCCCCGGCGTACCAGGCCCGGGGTGCCACCTGGTGCCGCACGTGGTAGTGACCCAG
>DASSML010000424.1:0-2704 GCA_035688895.1 Gemmatimonadales bacterium | reverse complement strand
ACTCCGGTTCGACGTGAGCGCCGACGTGAACGAGACCGCGAGCATCGTGCTCGAGGCCAAGCGCACCGGCGGCAAGAGCGGCGTGCTCATCGTCGGCGGCGGCAGTCCCAAGAACTTCATGCTCCAGACCGAGCCCCAGATTCAGGAGGTCCTGGGCATCGATGAGCGAGGGCACGACTACTTCCTCCAGATGACGGACGCGCGCCCCGACACCGGCGGCCTCTCCGGTGCCACGCCCGCCGAAGCGGTGAGCTGGGGCAAGATCGACCCCGATCAGCTCCCCGGCACGGTGGTGGTCTACGCCGACAACTCGATCACCCTCCCGCTGCTCACCGCCTACGCCGCGGCGCGACGGGAGCCCCGCCCGCTCAAGCGCCTCTACGGTCGCCGGGAGGCGATGATGCGGCGCCTGACCGAGGAGTACCAGGCGGCGCTCGCCTTCCGCGACCGACGGGCGGAGGAGTCGCTGTCGCACATGCATCCGGGGGCCGGAGGAGCCGAGACCGCGGCTCGTCGGTGACGATTCCGCCGCGGCTCCCCACCCGGTATCGCTGGTATCCGCTCGGGCTCCTCGCTCTCATCAATCTCCTCAACTACATCGACCGGAACGTCATCTACGCGCTGTTCGAGCCGATCAAGGCCGATCTCGGCCTGACCGACGGACAGCTTGGCTGGCTCGGATCGGCCTACATCCTGGTCTTCTCGGTCGCGGCGCTCCCGTTCGGCGTGCTGAGCGACCTGCGCTCCCGGCGCGCGGTGATCGCGGGCGGGGTGACGGTGTGGAGCGCGTTCACCTTCCTGAGCGGCCTGGTCCGGAGCTACTGGCAGCTCTTCACCTGCCGGGCGGCGGTGGGCATCGGCGAAGCGGCCTACGGGCCTGCGGCGTCCTCCCTCGTGGCGGACTACTTCCCCGGCCCGGGCCGGGCGATGGCGATGGGCATACTCGCCTCGGGCGTCTCGCTCGGCGGCGTGCTCGGCCTGCTGCTCGGCGGCCTGCTCGAATCGGAGTACGGGTGGCGGGTCGCGTTCATGACCGTGGGCGTGCCGGGCTTCGTCTGCGCGATGCTGGTGACGCGCCTGGCCGATCCGACGCGCCCGCCGGCCCGGCTCACCGTGCGCTCCTTCCTCCGGGACTTCCAGATCGGCGCCGTCGCGCTGGTGCGCCAGCTCTGGCCCCTGCTGGTCTGCGGCGTGATCGGGGTGCTGGCGGCCTATCGCCTCGACCGGTTGTACGGCGCGGACTCGAAGCTCGACGTCGCCGCGATGAGCGCTGCCATCGGTATCGGCCTCACCCTCACCATCTGGCGGCTGGTCCGCCGCACCCCGCTCGACCCCGGGCCAGGGTTCGGCACCGGCATCGGCGGCGCGTTCGACGACATCGTGGCCGCCGGCAAGACGGTGCTGCATACTCCGACCCTGGTGTACGTCTTCATCGCCGGGGCCATGATCTCGTTCGGGCTCAACGGCATCGTGGGCTGGGGCCCGACGTTCGTGTCGCGCGAGCTTCAACTCACCGCCGCGGAGGGCGCGTCATTGCTGGGGAAGTGGGGACTGATCGCGGGCACGGCGGGCACGCTGTTCGGCGGGGCACTCGCGGATTGGCTCCGGCGGCGCAACGAGATGGGCCGGGTGCTGACGGTGGCGCTGGGGCTGCTCCTGGGCGGGCCGCTCGCGCTCTGGCTCCTCACCATCCGCGACCCGGGGTTGTTCCAGGCCGTCTTCACGGTGGCCTTCTTCTGTCTCTCCTGGTACAACGGGCCGATGACGGCCGTGATCTTCGACGTGGTGCCGCCCCGCATCAGCGCCACCGTGGCGGGGGCGTACCTGCTCTTCATTCACCTCGCGGGCGACGCCATCGCGCTGCCGCTGGTGGGCACCCTGTCGGATCGGTTCGGCCTGGATCAGGCGATCCTGCTGCTGCCCGCGGTGGTGATCGTGGGCGGCGTCGTGGCTCTCTTCGCCACCCGGACGGTGCGGCAGGACATGAGACGGGTGGAGTCCGCGGCGGCGCGACTGGCGGGCCTGCCCTGAGCTAGGAGCGGAGGTAGCGCCACACCGCCCGGATCTCGTCATCGGTCATCCGGCCGGATTGCACCCAGGGCATCTTCTCCCGGTCGAGCACGGTGCCGTCGGGCCGGCGTCCCTCTCGGAGCGCGCGGAAGAAGTCGGCCTCGGTCCACGCGTGGAGCCGCTCGCGGTCGAGCGGCGGCGCGTCGGGGTTCGCGTCACCCTTGAGCGCCATGCCGTGGCAGGCACGGCACCCGCCGATCGTAGCGAGATAGCGGCCGTACTCGACCGTGACGCCGGCCTTCACCTCCTGCCTTGGTGTGGTGTGGTCCACCAGCTCGACCGGCAGCAGCGGGAATCCGCCGACCAGGTACGGTGTCCGGGCCACTGGAGCAACCCGGGGTGCCGGAACCTCCCGATCCACCGGCGGGAGCCTGCGCAAATAGCCGAGCAGCGCCGCCAGGTCTCGATCGCTCATGGCGCCGTATGCCTCGGCGGGCATGAACACCAGCGGGCGACCGTCCCGCCGCACACCGTGCCGAACGGCCCGCTCCAGGTCGGCATCGGTGAATTCCCCGATCCCTCCCTTACCCGCCGTCAGGTTGCTGGCCCACAGGCGCCCGAACATCAAATTGTCGGCGACGACCTTTCCGCCGTAGTCCGCCCCGTGGCATCCGGAGCACTTGCCGATGACCTC
>DASSML010000423.1:0-15535 GCA_035688895.1 Gemmatimonadales bacterium | reverse complement strand
GGAGTGATGGGTCGTCAGGCAGCGGGGCAGCGAGGGCGGCCCTCGCCACCCCGCTGCCCCGCACCGCCTCGGACCGCTTCAGGACGGTGCAAGCTAGCGAGGCCCCCCCCGCCGCGGCAACGCCGAGTGCGGGTCGAGCAGACGGACGTCGATGAACTCGCTGACGACGCGGCGGAGCGCGTCGGAGACCTCGTCGGGATCCGACGCCGCGAGGGCCTCCGCCGCGGCCGCCTGGGCCGCCTCCTCCGGCACGGTGCGGACCACCCACTTCACCAGCGGCAGGGCCGGCGGCGACACGCTGAGCCGATCGTACCCCAGACCGATCAGCAGCACCGCGCTGAGTGCCTCCGAGGCCATCTCGCCGCACACGCTCACCGGAAGGTTGGCCGCCCGCCCGACCTCGACCACCCGGTGGAGCTGGCGCACGATGGCGGGATGGTGGGGAGTGAAGCGGTCGGCCAACCTGGCGTTGCCCCGATCCACCGCCAAGGTGTACTGGGTCAGGTCGTTGGTCCCGACGCTGAAGAAGGCGCTCACCTCGGAGAGCCGGTCGGCGATCGTCACGGAGGCCGGCGTCTCGATCATCACCCCGACCGGTACCTCCGCGGCTGCGCGCACGCCCGCCTGCCGGAGCGACTCGGCCTCCTCGGCCATCATCTCCCGCGCCCGGCGAACCTCGTCCACTCTCGTGACCAGGGGCAGCATGAGCTGAACGTCGCGCCCCACCGCGGCGCGCAGAATGGCCCGGATCTGGGGACGGAACACGGCCGGCTCGTCCAGGCAGACCCTGATCGAGCGCCAGCCGAGGAACGGGTTCGCCTCGAAGGGCGCCTTGAACGCGGCGGGAAACTTGTCCCCGCCCAGGTCGAAGGATCGGATGATCACGGTCCGGTCGGGAAACGCGGCGGCCACCCGGCGGAAGTACTCCGCCTGCTCGTCCTCGGTCGGCACGGTGGCCCGGCCGGTCATGAGAAATTCGGTCCGGAGCAGCCCCACGCCCTGCGCGCCCATCCGCAGGGCCGACTCGATCTCCTCGGGCAGGTCGACGTTGCCCATGAGCAGGATCGGGCGGCCACCGGGGGTGACCGCCGGCTGATCTACCACGCCCTCGAGCTGCAACTCGAGCTTGTGGCGGCGGCTGAGCTGAGTCTTGGCCTCCTCCAGCTCGTCGCGGGTCGGGTCGAGTACGACGATGCCGCTCTGGCCGTCGAGCAGCAGCATGGCCCCGTTGGGAATCGTGGCCAGCGCACCGGAGGCGCCCATGACCGCCGGGATGCCGAGGCTGTGCGCCAGGATGGCCGCGTGCGCGGTCCGGGTGCCCTCCTCGCTCACCAGTCCCACCACGTGCTCCCGATCGAGCTGCACGGTGAGCCCGGGCGACAGCTCGTGGGCGACCACGATGACCTGATCGTCCGAGGTCACCGCGGAGATGTCCGGTCCGCTCCTGCCGAGCAGCCGATTGATCATGCGGAGCTGAATGGCGTGCAGATCGGCCAGGCGCTCGCGCAGCCTCGCGGCGCCGGACCAGAGGTTGCGAAGCTCCAGCGCCTTGAACTCGTATGCGGTCTCGGCGCTGAGCTGGTTGTTGCGGATCAGGGTCTCGACCGCGTTCAGGAACTCCTGGTCCTGGGCCATGAGGATCTGGGCGTCGAAGATCCGCGCCTCCTCGGGCCCGGCCCGGCGGAGCACCCGCTCTCCCAGCTCCTGCAGCGCTGCCACCGTGTGGTCCACCGCTTCCCGCAGCCGACGCACTTCTGCGTCGACCTGTTCGGCCCGGACCCCGCGGTCGGGCACCTCGGGGAAGTCCCAGCGGATGATGAGCGCCGGGGCGACCGCCACGCCGGGGGAGACGCCGATGCCGCGCAGGGTGCGGGCCACGTCAGGGCTCCCCGAATCCGCTGGCCACCAGCTCCGCCAGCGCCGCCAGCGCCTGCTCGGCGTCGGGGCCGTCGGCCCGGATGGTGATCTGGCTGCCGCATTCGGCGGCCAGCATCATCACGCCCATGATGCTCTTCGCATTCACACCGACTCCATCCTTCATGATCTCGATCTCGGAGGCGAAGCTGCTGGCCAACCGCACGATGCGGGCGGCCGGTCGGGCATGCAGCCCCTCCTGGTTCACGATCGTGGCCGGCCGCTCGATCACGGGAAGATCCCGCGGAACAGGACCAGCAGCAGAATCGCCAGCAGGGCGAAGCGCACCGTCGTGAGTGCGACCCCGTACCAGCGGGTCACGGCGACTCCCGTAGCGGCCACCGCCAGCGTGCCGAGCGCTCCGGCCCAGCCGATGCCCCGAAGGTACCAGGTCGCGACCAGCGGCAGGGCCAGGCCCATCGCGAAACCGGCCACCGGTCCGACCCGGGTGATCGCCCCTGGAATCCACGATTTCGCGATCGCGGCGCCGACGTTCATCCCGCTGTCGTACCCGGTGCGGAGCGCCCAGATGCCGGTGAGGGCGCGCGCGATGTTGTAGAGCGCGAGGAACCCGAGCACCGGCCACCAGCGCGCGCCCAGCGCGATCGCAGCCATGGCGAAGCCGAGCAACGCAGGTATCAACCCGGCCCAGAAGAGCTGGTCGCCCAGCGCGCCGAGCGGACTGCAGAGCGCGGTCCGGAGCCGGGCGATCTGGTTGCCGGGCACCGCGTCGTACTCCGCCTTCGCGGTCGCGCCCAGCGCGAGCCCCGCCAGGTTGGGGTTGCAGTTGAAGAAGTCGGTCGAGCGTACCACCGCCTCGGAGTGACGCACCGGGTCGATCGTCTTGAGGTCGTCGAGCAGCGGCTCGGCGGCGTAGCCCATCCCCACGCCCAGCATCCGCTCGTAGTTCCAGGTCCCCTGGATGGCGAGGAGCCGCAGGTAGGCACGCCATCCGCCGTTCACGCCAACACCGCCAGCACCAGCCCGACCACCGCCCCGGCCGCCAGCCAGCGCAGCCGCGCTCCCCGGCCGGCGCTCCGCAGCGCGCCCCCGCCCGCCGCGCTGAGGGCGCAGCCCACGGCCACCAGGGTCAGGCCCAGCGCGGTAGAGCCGTCCAGGCGCACCCGCGTGTCGATGATCCAGGCGGCCAGAAGACCGAGGGCGGTGAGCAGCCCACCCCGAAGCGCATCGCGCAGGAGGCCGCCGTACTGAAGCCGGCGGATGGCGGAGCTCTCTCCCGCCGAGAGTGCGGCGGCGCGGCGTTGAATCGCGCGTGCGTTGAGCCGGCGGACCAGTTGCAGCGACAGCCCGCCGAGCACGGCCAGCACCAGGCCCAGCGCCGCGCTCAGGCCGAGGGCGAACTGCCAGGGAGCGCCCGCCGCGAGCGCGGTGGCCACGACCGTCGCCGGCCCGTAGTCGGGATAGCGGACCGCGCCCACTGGGAGGACGTCGAGGGCAAAGAGCTCGAACAGGAGCCCGACCCGCAGGCCGGCATCCAGGTCGCCGGTCATCCAGCCCGCGACCGCGCCGGCGACGATGGGCCGAGCGATCATCGCCTGTGGTACGCTCACGAGGTCGAGGGCTACCAGCGTCCCCCACCCCACCAGCAGCAGCGCCGACGCGAGAGTCAGCTCGCTCATGTGAGCGCCCGGAGCGCCACCGGAGGGGTGGTGGGCAGGTCCTGTGCGGTGATCTCGGCGCCCGCCGATTCCAGCGTGGTGAGCCGCCGCATCTCCTCGTCGGTCAGATAGAGGAAGGGCAGCCGCTCCCGCCGTCCCGGGCGGTGGTGCACGCCGCCCAGGTTGATCCGGTGCAGGACGGCCGGGTCGGCGCGATGCAGCGCGGCCATGGTGTCGAGGTCCCCGGTGAGCAGCACCGTGCGCCGCGGATCGTCACGCCAGCCGGGGATCGCGGCGGTCGCCTCGGCGATGCTCGCGAAGTCGATGGTCATCTCGCCGGTGACCGCCATGCGATAGAGGTCCTGCTCCCAGGAACTGCCGGCGACCTGGTCGTCCACCAGAATGATCCGGGTAATGCCCAGCGCCTGCCCCCACCCCACCACCACTTGACCATGGATCAGGCGGTCGTCGACCCGGCAGAGCACGATGGGCATCAGGGAATCCGGATCGCCTTGGTCCCGGCCGCCGCGGCCCGCTCGGCCGCGGCCTCGGGTGCGAGATCGCGGTGAAAAACGAAGTCGACCAGCATGGCCAGGTTGACGCCGGTGACGACCCGGACACCCTCGAGCGCGCGGAGCCGCTTGAGCACCGCGAAGAGGCAGGACCCGGAGGCGAGGTCGACGAACACCACCGACGGTCGCCCGTCCACCGCGCCGGCCACGCGCTCCTCGAGCAGCTGGCGGTCACAGTCGGTGTTGGAGACCGGGACCAGGGCGCCGGTCACCCCGCTGATGGACTCCGTCGCCTCCACCAGTGCACTCGCGAGCTTCCCATGACACACGACCACCCCGCGCAGCCCGTCACTCATAGTCTTCCTGGAGGTACTCCCGAACTCCGCGCTGGTCTTTCATGCGCTTGATCAGCCTGGCGTTGAAGGCGGCGGCGACGTCCACACCGGAGTAGCGCAGCAGGTGCATCATGGCCACCACCTCGGAGATGACGGTGATGTTCTTGCCCGGATTGAGCGGCACGACCACACGGGGCACCGCGACGTCGAGGATGCTCGTCTCTTCCCGGGTGAGGCCGGTGCGGTCGGCGTCCTTGGCGTTCTCCCAGTCCTCCAGCTGCACCACCACCTCGATCCGCTTCTGCTGCCGGACGGCCCGGACCCCGAACAGCGCCGGGATGTCGATCAGTCCGATCCCGCGGATCTCCATGTGGTGCGCCGCGAGCTCGTGGCCCCGGCCGATCAGCACGTCGTTGCCCCGGCGGACCACCTGCACCACGTCGTCGGCCACCAGGCGGTGGCCCCGCTCGACCAGGTCGAGCACGCACTCGCTCTTGCCGATGCCCGAGCGTCCCATGAAGAGGAGGCCCACGCCGTACACGTCGGCCAGCGAGCCGTGGAGCGTGGTACGGGGCGCGAAGGCCTCTTCCACCACCGGCTTCACCCGGCGATAGAACTCCGCCGTCTTGAGCTTGCTCCGCATGACCGGCACGCCGCGGGCGCGGGCGAGCTCGAGCATCTCGGCCGGCACCTCCTGACCCTTGGTCACGAAGATGCAGGGCAGCTCGAACTCGAAGAACTTCTCCAGCGACTGGCGCCGCTGCTCGGCCGGGAGGGCGTTCAGGTAGGTGATCTCGGTTTCGCCGAACACATGCAGGCGATTGGGCGCGAATCGACCGGTATAGCCCGCCAGCGCGAGACCGGGTCCCGCCACCTCCGCATCGGGGAGCTGGCGATCGAGCCCGACCTCGCCGGTCAGGGTCTCGAGCTGCAGCGGATCGTTCCGCCGTGCGAGAAAGTCCCGGAGCCGGAGCATCAGGTCGGATTCACTCCCGAGGGCCGCGAGCGGCGGGGCCGGGCGCTCGCCTTCTCCAGCTGCTTGCGCAGCTTCTCCTCCGCGCGATCCAGCGCGGTCCGATGATCCGCCGCCTCGCCGCCGGCCACGAGCAGATCGCCGGTCGCCAGGTGCAGGCGCAGCTCCGCGGTCTGCTGCTGTCCGTCGGTGTCGAACACCACGCTGGCCTCCATCGGTCGGGTGGCGATGTTGCCCAGCCGTTCGACCACGGCCAGGGCGCGCTCCCGCAGGGGCTCGGAGATCTCGCAGTGGCGGGCGGTGATCGTCGTCTGCATGATGAAACCTCCTCGGGGGGCCTCAGGCCCGCCCGGCGATGATGGCATGGAGTTGGGCCTCGGCTTCGTCGGCCGTCCGCTCCCAGGTGAGACTCTCGGCGAAGGCCCGGGCACCGGCACCGAGCCGGGCTACCAGGGCGGGATCGCCGGCCAATTCGAGCATTCGCGTCGCGAGGACCTCCACGTCGCCGTGGGGAACCAGGTAGCCGGTCTCGCCATGGCGGACCGAGTCGCGGAGGCCGGGGCTGTCAGAGGCCAGCGACGGCGTCCCGCAGGCGGCGGCCTCGACGACGGTGATCCCCCAACCTTCCTTGGGTGATGGAAATACGTTGGCCCACGCCGATCGGAGCAAGCCCAGCTTCTCGGCTTCGCTCACGAAGCCGTGGAAAGTGACGGCCTCGGCCTGACCGAGCGACGCCGCCAGCTGCTCCAGCGCGGCGCGGTAATCGCCGGTCCCCGCCACCTCGAGCCGTAGCTCCGGCCGGCTGCGCCGGGCGACCGCCAACGCCCGGATGGCGAGATCTATTCCTTTATAACGCTTCAAGCGACCGACGTACAGGAAGGTCGGCTGCGCGGCGCGCGCGCCGCCCGGCGTGAATCGCGCGCTGTCCACTCCGGGATGAATCACCTGAATCCGCTGGGCCGGGACGCCGCGGGCGACCAGGTCGTCCCGTGTGCTCTCACTGATCGCGTGCCATCCGGCGCGCCGGTAGGCTCGGGCCAGCGGGCGCTCGCTCAGCCAGACGGTGGCGGCCATCGGCCAGCTCGCCTCCTCGAACGCCGTACCGCCGAAGAGGTGCGGCACGATCACGCAGAAGGGAACTCGGCTGCCGATCGGGAGGAAGAGGGGAAGCTTGTTGACGTCCTCGACCAGGATGTCGGGACGTTCGGCGCGCAACGCCCGGCGCACCGCGGAGCGCCCCCGGAGGGCGAAGGTGTGTCGTCCCCCCACCCGGATCACCTCGATGCCCCGGACGGCCGCGCTCGAGGGCGCGCCGGGCCAGCCGGAGCAGATCAGCCGCACCCGATGCCCGCGCGTCGCGAGCCGGGCGAGGATCTCGAACAGGTGGACCTCGGCTCCGCCCGCGTGGGGGTTTTCCAGGTCCTGCCAGTTGACCGCCAGGATGTTCATCAGGCGGCTCCTGCTCTCACAGCCGTCCCAGAGCGCGGGCGATGCCGTCGAGCACGCCGTTGACGAAGCCCGGCGCGCGCGACCCGCCGAACCAGTGCGCCAGCCGCACGGCCTCGTCGATCGCCACCTTGGGCGGTACCTCTGCCTGGCGCAGCTCGAAGATCCCGAGCCGGAGAATGTTGCGCTCCACCACCGCCATACGGCTGAGGCGCCAGTTCTCCGACGCCCGCGCGGCCTCGGAGTCGAGGGAGTCGACCGCCTTCACTACGCCGTTCGCCAACGCCTCCGCGCGGTCCAGCACCAGCGGCTCCGGGCCGGTCAGCCGACTGAGCCCGGTGGCCAGCTGGGGCAGCGGCGCATGGCCGCGCAGCTCCCAGGCATAGAGCAGCTGGAGCGCGCGGGCCCGGCTCTTGGTTTCAATCCGCAGCATCGCCGCCGTCCAGATGCGCCACGGCGTCCGCGGCGAGGAGCGCGGCCTCGGCCGCCTCGTATCCTTTGTTGCCCGCGCTGCCGCCGGCCCGGTCCGTCGCCTGCTGCAGCGTATCCACGGTGAGCAGGCCGAACCCGATCGGCAGCCGGTGGCGCAGGGCGATCTCACCGAGCCCACGGGTGGTCTCGCCCGCGACGTACTCGAAGTGCGGGGTCTCGCCCCGGATCACCGCGCCCAGCGCCACCAGACAGCGATAGCGGCTGGACACGGCCGCCGCCGCGGCCGCCACCGGCAACTCGAAGGCGCCCGGCACCCAGACGACGTCGACGTCCTCATCGGGCACGCCGGCGGCGCGGCAACAGGCGCGTGCTCCCTCCAGCAGACGCGCAGTGACCAGCTCGTTGTAGCGACTCACCAGGATCGCCACACGCCCGTGCGCGCGAAGGCGGGGATGGAACTCGGGCACGGGCGTCAGTGAGCGAGGAGGTGGCCGAGCTTGTCGCGCTTGACCTGGAGGTAGCCGCGGTTCTCACGGTTGGGATCGGCGATGAGCGGGACCCGCGCCGTGATCTGCAGTCCGTACCCTTCGAGGCCCACCAGCTTGCGGGGATTGTTGGTCATGACCCGGATCGAGGAGAGGCCCAGGTCGCGCAGGATCTGGGCGCCGATGCCGTAGTTGCGGAGGTCGGGGGCGAAGCCGAGCCGCTCGTTCGCCTGCACCGTGTCCGCCCCGGCATCCTGGAGCGCGTACGCCCGGATCTTGTTGAGCAGGCCGATCCCCCGGCCTTCCTGGTCCAGGTATACGATCACCCCGCGGCCTTCCTGAGCCACCAGCTCCATGGCCCGATGCAGCTGGACGCCGCAATCGCAGCGCTGGGAGCCGAAGACGTCCCCGGTGAGACACTTGGAATGCATCCGGACCAGGACATCCGTCTGTCCCGCGACCTCGCCGTAGACTAGCGCGACGTGCTCCGCGTGGTCGACGTCGTTCCGGTAGCCGATGATGGTGAACTCGCCGAAGTCGGTGGGGATCCGCGCCTCGGCCACCCGGTGGACCAGCTGCTCGGTCTGCAGCCGGTGGGCCACGAGCTGGGCTACGGTGACGAAGGTGAGCCCCAGCCGGTCGGCCATCGTATGGAGATCCGCCCGCCGAGCCATGGTGCCGTCGGGATTCAGGATCTCGCAGATCACACCCGCGGGAACCAGGCCCGCGAGACGCGCCAGGTCGACGCTGGCTTCGGTCTGCCCCACCCGCTGCAGCACACCACCCGGCCGGGCGCGGAGCGGAAAGATGTGGCCGGGCCGCCGCAGGTCGGACGGCACGGTGGCGGGGTTGATGGCGACGTGAATGGTGGTGGACCGGTCGCTGGCGGAGATGCCGGTGGTGACGCCGAACCGACGCTCAGCGTCGATGCTCACCGTGAAGGCCGTGGCCAGCTCCTCGGTGTTCCGCTCAGTCATCTGGGGAAGGCCGAGCTGATCGCACCGCTCGCCGGTGAGGGCCAGGCAGATCAGGCCCCGCCCGTGCAGGGTCATGAAGTTGATCGTCTCGGGCGTGACCAGCTCGGCCGCGCAGACCAGATCACCCTCGTTCTCGCGGTCCTCGTCGTCCGCGACGATGATGATCTTGCCGTTGCGCAGGTCGTCGATAGCCTGATCGATGGTGCCGAAGGCGCCGGACGTGCTCATAGCCTATGGTTAAGGTGAAAGGTGAACTGGAAAGGGGAAGGTGGCCCGCCACAGCCACTTACCTGATTCCCCTGCCCCGCGCGTCTCACCCTTCCCCTTTTCCCTTGCCCCTTTCTCCCTTAAGCATCTGGGCCACGTACTTTCCGATCGTATCCCCCTCCAGATGGACCCGATCGCCCACCCTGCGCTCGCCCAGGGTGGTGTGCTCTAAAGTAAACGGGATCAGGGAGATCTGGATCGTTCCCGGCGCGGGAATCGCATTGACGGTGAGGCTCACGCCGTCCACCGTGATCGAGCCCAGCGGGATCGAGACCGCGGCGACCGCGTCGGGCACCCGGACATCGATCAGCCGGGCGTCGGCGTGCTGGGCCACTCGCTCCACCGTGCCCAGCCCGTCCACATGACCCTGCACCAGGTGTCCGCCGAGCGGGTCGCCGGCGCGAAGCGCGCGCTCCAGGTTGACCCGGCGGCCGATCGGGTACTCCCCGAAGGCGGTGCGCTCCAGGGTGGTGCGGATCAGGTGGGCGGTGAACGTACCGGGCGCCACCCGGGCCGCGGTGAGGCAGGCGCCGTCCACCGCGACGCTCTCGCCGGCCACCAGCTCGGGATAGGGACAGGCGACCGTAAGCTCGAGGCCTCCGTCCGCTTCCCGGGCCTCGCGGATCTCACCCACCGCGGTGACGATACCGGTGAACATCTAGCGGTGGTCCAGCACGAGCAGGGTGTCGTCGCCTAGAGCCCGGCGCTCGACCGTGCGCCACCGTTCGGCCCGGGCGATCGGCTCGCTGGGGAATCCCGCGATCGCGGGCACTCCACGATCCCCCAGCCACAGTGGACTCTGGATCCAGTAGAACCGGTCGCACAGCCCGTTGCCGAGGAGCGCACCGGCAAGACGCCCGCCGCCTTCGACCAGCAGGCTCTGGATTCCCGCGCGTCGCAGCGCGTGCAGCCCGTCGCTCAGAGTGGGCGCGGTCAGGACCCGTACGCCCGCACGTTCCAGTGCCGTGAGCCGGGTCGCGGGCGCCTGCGGAGAGGCGATCAGGTAGGTGGGGACCTCGGACGCGCTGCGGGTGACGCCGAGCGAGCCGGGCAGGTCCGCGCCGGCATCGAAGATCACCCGGCTCGGGGTGAGTCGAGGGGTGATCGTGCCGCGGACCGTCAGGCTCGGGTCGTCGGCGCGGGCGGTCCGGCCACCCACAGCGATCGCGTCGAACCCGGCGCGGAGCCAGTGCACGTACGCCCGCGCGTCCGAACCGGAGATCCAGCGGGAGCGCCCCTCGAGATCCGCAATCCGACCGTCGAGGCTGGTGGCGAGCTTGAGCGCGACGAAAGGCCGCTCGGCGTTTCTGAGACGATGCAGGAACGCCGCATTCTGTGCCTCCGCGGCGTCCCGCTCGAGCCCCAGCTCCACCGGCACTCCGGCCTCGCGGAGAAGGGCCGCGCCGCCGGCCGCGAGCGGATTGGGGTCAGGGAGTGCGGCTACCACCCGGCGGACCCCGGCGCGGAGAATCGCGTCGACGCAGGGAGGCTGCTTCCCTTGGTGGGCGCACGGCTCCAGGGTTACGACCAATGTCGCGCCCCGGGCCCGCGGACCCGCGGCCTGAAGGGCGATCGGCTCGGCGTGCAACGAGCCGTACTCGGCGTGCCAGCCTTCACCCACGACCTTCTCCCCGTCCAGCACCACCGCACCCACCAGCGGATTCGGATGCACCCGGCCCCAGCCTCGCCAGGCGAGGTCGAGGGCATGCTGCATGGCCGCCCGCTCGTCCACCGCTCAGCGGCGGCCGAAGTGCACCGCGGGATCACCGCGGCGGATGTCGCCCATGACCCAGGTGGCGACGCCGTCGGCTGCTGCCGCGGTCTGGGCCGAGGCCACGGCGCCCGACGGCAGGACGGCGATCATCCCGATGCCCAGGTTGAAGACATCGCGCATCTCGTCGGTGCTGATCTGCCCCGCCTGCTGCAGCGTGGCGAAGAGGGCTGGGAGCGGCCAGCTCGCCGGGTCCACCACCGCCTCGCACCCCTCCGGGAGCACCCGCACCAGGTTTCCCGGGATTCCCCCGCCGGTGATGTGCGCGAGGCCGTGTACCTCGCGCAGCACCGGCCGAATGGCCGTCGCATAGCTCCGGTGCACCGCGAGGAGCGCGTCGCCCACCCGCTCGCCGGTGTCACCCAGCCGATCCTCGAGACCCAGCCCCATCCGCTCGAAGACGATCCGCCGAGCGAGGGTGTACCCATTGGTGTGGAGCCCGGTCGAGGCGTAGCCCAGGAGCACGTCCCCCGGGCGGATGGCCTCGCCATGCAGCGCCTCGTGCTCCTCGACCACGCCGATGATGGTGCCGGCCAGGTCGAAGGTGCCCACCCGATAGAGGCCCGGCATCTGCGCCGTCTCCCCGCCCGCCAGCGCCATCCCGTGCGCGCGGCACCCGCGCGCGATGCCGTCCACGATACCGGCGATCTGATCGAGCTCCAGGCCGGCGCCCGCGATGTAGTCCATGAACGCGATCGGCGCGGCGCCGTGGACCAGGATGTCGTTGACGCTGTGGTTGACCAGATCCTCGCCCACGGTATCGTATCGGCCGGCCTGGAGCGCGACGAGCACCTTGGTGCCGACGCCGTCGGTGCTGAGCACCAGGGTGGGCGAGCGCATCCCGGGCGGAATGCGCACCATGCCGCCGAACGCGCCGATCCGCCCGACCGAGAGCGCGGTCCGGGTCCCCGCCACCGCCTGACCGATGCGATGCTTCTGCGCCTCGGCTCCTTCGAGATCGACGCCGGCGGCCGCGTACTCCCGGGTCATGGCAACGCCTCGGCCAGCTCGACGTGGGTGAGATCCTGGAAGGCGCGCACCCGACGCTCGACGTCGGCGACGGTCACCTGCTCGAATCCGCGGATGCCGAACTGCTCCACCGCGTACGAGCCCATCGCCGCGCCGTACACCATCGCCCGGCGGATGTTGTCGTCGGCCAGCGAAGCGGTGCGTGCCAGGTAGGCCATGAAGCCGCCGGCGAAGGCGTCGCCCGCGCCGGTGGGGTCGTACACCGTCTCCAGCGGGAAGGCCGGCACATAGAAGGTCCGCTGAGGCTCGATCAGGAGCGCGCCGTACTCGCCCTGCTTGATGACGACGCGCGAGGGGCCCTGCCGCAGGATCCACCGGCCGGCGCGATGAATGTTCCAGTCGCCGCTCAGCTCCCGTGCCTCGCCGTCGTTCACCATGAGGACGTCGACCCGGCCGAGCAGCTGGAGCAGTGCCGGCTTCTTGAGCTGGATCCAGTAGTTCATCGTGTCGCACACGACCAGCCGGGGCCGCTCCACCTGAGTCAGCACGCCGAGCTGAAGCTCGGGATCGATGTTCCCCAGGAACACGTATTCCGCCGAGCGGAAGGAGGCCGGAATCTTGGGCTGGAACTGGGCGAAGACACCGAGCCGCGTCTCCAGCGTCTCCCGGCTCTGCAGGTCGTAGCTGTACTTGCCCTTCCAGCGGAAGCTCTCGCCCTCGGCGTGCTCCACTCCGGACCAGTCGATCCCCCGGCCGGCGAGCGCGTCGAGCTCGCGCACCGGATAGTCGCTCCCTACGACGCCGACGACCTGTACCGGATGCAGCAGGGAGCCGGCCACGCTGAAGTACACGGCGGACCCACCCAGGGCGTCGGCGGTCTCGCCGAAAGGCGTGAAGATCGAATCCAGCGCGACACTGCCCACCACGAGCAGGCTCATCGGGTCACATCCGGTCGGGGGCGGAGACGCCCAGCAGGCCGAGGGCGTTGGCGAGGACGATGCGCCCCGCGCGGGCGAGGAGCAGGCGGGCGTGCTCGGTGGCCGGGCCTTCAGGGGCCCCGACGGCGCGAGTGTGGTGATACCAACCGTGGACCACGGTGGCCAGCTCGTGCAGGAACACGGTGATCCGATGCGGCTCCTGGTCCCGGGCGGCCTTCTCCACCACGTCCGGGAAGGCAACCAGCTTCTTGAGCAGCTCGGCGTCCTGGGGGGCGGGCAGGGCCGTGGGGTCCAGGGTGCCCGTCACGGTGTCGGGCTCGCGCTCGGCGGTCCGGAAGATGCCGCTCAACCGCGCGTGCGCCATCTGCACGTAGAAGACCGGGTTGTCGTCGGTCTGCTTCTTGGCCAGGTCGACTTCGAAATCCAGCGGGGTGGCACCCTTGCGCATCAGGAAGAAGTAGCGCGCGGCGTCCACGCCGACTTCCTCGAACAGGTCGCGCAGGGTGACGAAATTCCCCGCGCGCTTGGACATCTTCACCTCTTCCCCGCCCCGGATCACCTTGACCAGCTGCACCAGCTCCACCGAGAAGAAGTCGGGCGGATACCCCAGGGCCAGGAGGACGGCCCGCATCCGCGGGATGTAGCCGTGGTGATCGGCCCCCCACACGTCGATCGCGCGGTCGAACCCGCGGTCGTGCTTGTCCATGTGGTAGGCGATGTCGGGGACCAGATAGGTCAGGGAACCGTCGCCCTTCCGAAGGACCCGATCCTTGTCGTCGCCGAACTGGGTGGTGCGGAGCCAGAGCGCGCCCTCGGACTCGTAGCTGAGCCCGCGCTCCGCGAGCAGGGCGAGCGCCTGTTCGACCTTGCCGGCGTCGTAGATGGCCTGCTCCGAGCTGAACACATCGTAATGCACGCCGAACTCGGCGAGGTCGCGATCCTGCTCCTCCCGCTGCAACCGGGTGCCGAGGGTCCGACTCCGCGCGATGCCATCGGCCTCGCTCAGGATGGCCAGCGCCGTCCCTTCCTGGGCCAGCACCTGGCGGGCATTCTCCCGGAGATACTCGCCGTGATACCCACCCTCGGGAATCGCGAACGGGCGGCCCGAGGCTTCCTGCACCCGGGCCCAGAGACTCTGGGCCAGCTTGTCGATCTGGGTGCCGGCGTCGTTGATGTAGAACTCGCGGGTGACGGCGTGCCCGGTCCACTCCAGCAGCGTCGCGATCGCATCGCCCAGCGCGGCGCCGCGGCCGTGGCCGACGTGGAGCGGCCCGGTGGGGTTGGCAGAGACGAACTCGACGTTGACCTTGAGCCGCGCCCCGGCGGTCGAGCGACCGTAGGCCGGGCCCTCCGTCAGAATGCGCTGCGCCGCGCCCGCGAGCTCGTCGCCGGCCAGCCAGAAGTTGATGAACCCCGGTCCGGCGATCTCGGTGCGGGCGACCAGCTCGGGTGGCAGGCGCAATGCCCCCCGGACCCGCTCGGCCACCTGCCGTGGGTTGGTCCGCTCGCGGCGGGCCAGGACCATGGCGAGGTTGGTGGCCAGGTCGCCGTGGCCGGTGTCGCGGGGCCGCTCGAGCACGAACTCGATGCCGTCGGCGCCCAGGCTCGCGGCCACCCGCGCGAGCTCGGCCCGGATCGCGTCGCTCACTCGGGTTTGGCTTTCTTCGCCGTGGGCTCGGCCTTCTTGCTGTCCTTCGCGCCCGTGGACTCGTTCTTCTTTTCCGCCGGCTTCTCGGCGGCCTGCTTCTCTTCCGACTTGCGAGGACCCTTCCCGTCCTTCCCATAGTCGGTGATGTAGAAGCCACTTCCCCGAAAGACGAGCCCGGCACCACCGGAGATGACCCGAGTTGCCGCCTTCCCGCACACCGGGCACTTGGTGCGAGGCTTCTCGGTGATCTTCTGGAATTTCTCGAACTGATGCCCTTCGGGGCAGCGATACTCGTATGTCGGCATGCGTGCTCGCTGAGAGTTAAACGAAACCAGCAGTTAAACTTAGCATATGCTGAGTGGCTGTTCAAGCACCCATCTTATCCCTGGGCGAGCACCGTGCGGCCGTTTCAACACGAAGGCCGAAGACCACGAAGGACTCCTAGCCAAGCAGCACACGTCTCACTCCGCTTCGGAGCAGACGGACGTTGAAGTTGATGAGGAGGCCGACTCCGTAGCCGCTGACTTTGAGGTAGGTAAGCAACTGCGAGCGATGGATGGCGGCTAGCTCTTCGACGGCCTTAATCTCGACCACTACTGATCTTTCCACTACCACATCCAGCCTGACGGCTGCCGCCAGCAGTTGAGACTTATAAACAATCCTGATCGGCACCTGCCGCTCGAATCCCCAGCGTCTCAGCCAGAGCTCCTGACAGAGGGCAGCCTCGTAAGCTGACTCGAACAATCCCGGCCCGAGATGCCGATGAACCTCGATTGCCGCCCCAATGATCTCGTGCGAGACCACCAAGCCTCTTTCCTTCGTGTCCTTCGTGCTCTTCGTGGCTTCGTGTTGAATCATCGCAGGAGCCTAACGAAGCGACGCGAGGCCCGTTTACCCAATTCCCAACCAAACGATCAAGCCTACGCCGGCCGGTAGACACCCCAGACCTTCCGCAGCTCGTCGCTGATCTCCCCCAGCGTCGCACGGGCGCGGACGGCCTCGAGGATCGGCGGCATGAGCGGATCGGTGCCCGCGGCCGCGGCGCGGAGGGCGTCCAGCGCCTGGCGCGCCGCCGGCGGGCTCCGCCGCGCTCGCGCGTCGGCCAGACGGGCGCGCTGGCGTGCCTCGAGCGCGGAGAAGTCGGGCGTGGGAATGGTGGTCGGCGGTGAGTCGTCGGTGAACCGGTTGACTCCGACGACGACCCGCTCCCCCGACTCCTGCGCCTGCTGGATGGTGTACGCGCTCCGCG
>DASSML010000422.1:0-3395 GCA_035688895.1 Gemmatimonadales bacterium | reverse complement strand
ACGGCGCTCCCGGCCCCGGCGGCGGTGGAGATCGCGAATCGTGGTCAGCAGGGAGCCGCCCATGGACACGCTCGACAGATGAAGATCGCCCTGACCATCGCGGGCTCGGACTCCGGCGGAGGCGCCGGGATCCAGGCCGATCTCAAGACCTTCCAGCAATTCGGAGTGTTCGGCACCTCGGTCATCATCGCCCTTACCGCGCAGAACACCGTCGGCGTGCGCGCCGTCGAGCCGGTGAGCGAAGCCATGGTGGGCGAGCAGCTCACCGCCCTGGCCGAGGACCTGCCCCCAGACGCGCTCAAGACCGGCATGCTCGCCGAGGTCGGGCTCGTGCGCCTGGTGGCGAAGGCCGTGCGCGAGAACGGCTGGACCCCGCTGGTGGTGGACCCGGTCATGGTCTCGACCTCCGGCCACCGCCTGCTGACCTCAGAGGCCGAGGAAGTGGTCCGCGAGAGCCTGCTCCCGCTCGCGGCGCTGGTCACACCCAACCTAGAGGAAGCGGCCATCCTGACGGGGCGCGCCGCGCACGACCTGCCGTCGATGGAGCGCGCCGGCGAGACGCTGCTCCGGTTCGGCGCCGCGGCCGCGCTCGTGAAGGGTGGCCATCTCGCCGGCGACGAGGTGGTCGACGTGCTGGCCACCGCCCAAGGCATCCGCCACTATCGCCGACCGCGCCTCGTTACTACTTCCACCCACGGCACCGGCTGCACCCTCTCCGCCGCGGTGACCGCGGGACTTGCCCTGGGGCGGCCGCTGGAGCGCGCCGTCGAGGATGCCCTCGACTACGTCCACCGCGCCATCGCCGCGGCCCCCGGTCTGGGCCGGGGACACGGCCCGCTGGACCACCGCGTGCCTGCCCTGCCTACAACGCCGTAACGACCCCTTCCACCAATCGCTCAAGGCTCCCCGCCACATCCCGGGTCGTGGCGATCACGTCCGCGTGATTCAGGCGCTCGTGGGTCGTGCCGGCCGCCGGGTTGCTGATGGTGGAGAAGGCCAGGCAGCGGAGCCCGCGCGCCCGGGCGACGATGACCTCCACCGCGGTGGACATGCCGATCGCATCCGCGCCCATCCGTTCCGCCATCCGGATCTCCGCCGGCGTCTCGTAGCTCGGTCCGAGTACCTGGATGTACACGCCTTCCTCCAACCCTACCTTGCGCCGCACCGCCACGTCGCGCGCCAGCGCCCGCAGCTCCCGATCGTAGGGGTCGGACATGTCGGGGAATCGCTCCTCGCCCGGCAGGTTGGGCCCGATCAGCGGATTGCGGAACGTCAGGTTCACATGATCGGCGATCAGCATCAGGACGCCGCGGGCGAAGCTCCGCCGGATACCGCCGGCGGCGTTGGTCAGCAGCAGCGTCTTCACCCCGAGCTCGGCGAACACCCGGACCGGAAGCGCCACGGTCTCCGGTCCGTGCCCCTCGTACAGATGGAATCGCCCGCTCTGCAACAGGACCGGCGTGCCGCCGAGCACTCCGGCCACCAGCTCGCCCTGGTGTCCGACGACCGTGGTCCGCGGAAAGTGGGGAATGTCGGCATAGGCAATCCGCTTGGCCGTGGTCAGCCGATCGGCGAGCAGGCCCATGCCGCTTCCCAGCACGATCGCGACCTCGGGGACGTTCTTCAGGCGATCCCGGACGGCGCGCGCGGCTTCGGCGATTCGGTCGCCGGGAGTGACGGCCTCCTCGGTCACAGCAGGATCCCCGCGATGGTGGCCGAGAGGAAGTTCGCCAGCGTGCCGGCAAGCATCGCGCGGAACCCGAGCCGGGCCAGGTCGCCCTTGCGCTCCGGCGCGAGCGCGCCGATGCCGCCGAGCTGGATCCCCACCGAGCTGAAGTTGGCGAACCCCGCCAGCGCGAAGGAGGCGATGGTGAACGACCGCGGGTCGAGCGTGTCCTTCATGGGCCCGAGCTGGGCGTAAGCGATGAACTCGTTGAGGACCATCCGGGTGCCGAGCAACGACCCGACCGTCCCGCTGTCGTGCCAGGACACGCCCATGACCCACGCGATCGGACGGAAGATCCATCCCAGTACCGTCTGCAGGTCCGCGGGGAACCAGGGGAGCCATCCGTGCAGCGCACCGAAGCCGCCATTGAGCAGTGCCACGAGCGCGATGAACGAGATGAGCATCGCGATCACGTTGAGCATGAGGTGCAGCCCTTCGCCGGTGCCCCGGGCGGCCGCGTCCACCAGGTTGACGTCGGTCTTGGGGATGTCGAGCCGCACGTTGCCGTAGGTCTCCGGCACCTCGGTCTCCGGCTCGAACAGCTTCGACATCATGATGGTGCCCGGCGCGGTCATGATCACGGCGGTGAGCAGATGCCGCGCTTCGATCCCGAACGCGATGTAGGCCACCATGATCGAGCCCGAGATGTGGGCCATCCCGGAGGTCATGACCGTCATCAGCTCGGAGCGGGTCATCCGGGGGAGGAACGGCCGGATGGTGAGCGGCGCCTCGGTCTGCCCCATGAAGATCGAGGCCGCCACGTTGAGGCTCTCCGCACCGCTGGCGCCCATCACCCGGCTCATCACCGTCGCGAAGGCCCGCACCACGACCTGCATGATGCCGAGGTAGTACATGATCGCGAACAGCGCCGAGACGTAGATGATGGCCGGAAGGATCTGGAAGGCGAACACCACGCCGAGCTTCGAGTCCGGCTTGCCCAGCTCGCCGAAGACGAAGGCCGACCCGGCGTAGGAGTAGTGGAGGATGGCGGTGACGAACGCGCCCAGCTCGCGGAACAGCGCCTGGCCCGCGGGCACCCGGAGTACGAAGATCGCGAAGGTCACCTGCAGCCCCAGTCCCCAGGCCACGACCCGCCAGCGGATGGCGCGCCGATCGCGCGACAACGCCACCCCCAGGCCGATGATCGCGGCCAGCCCCAGAATACCGGTGAGCCGCTCGGTGAGCGGCACCGGCGCCCGGGCCGGCGCGGCGGTCGAGTCCGGCGACGGCGTTTGCGCCGGCGGGGTGATGGTGTCGGCCGGCGCGGACTGCTGCGCCACCAGCGGGCCGATGGCGCGCCCGGCCCACCCCGGCAGCAGCCAGGATCCGGCGACCGCACAACCGAGGAGGAGCACGGTGAGCAGCGCACGGCGCGGGCTCACCGGTGCCCGTCCAGCTCGGCCCGGGTGCGCTGCACGAGCGCCTGGCGTTCGGGCCAGGGCAGGAACGCGTTGTCGAAGGCGGTGAGGATCATCCGGTCGATCTCCTGGCGGGAGAAGCCGAGCGCGGTGTGGGCCAGCCAGTACTCGTCGGTGAGCGACACGCCGGACATCAGCCAGCCGTCGGTGCAGAGGGTGACCGGCACGCCGGCGTCGTAGTACTCCCGCACCGGATGGTCCTCCGCCCGCGCCACCGCGTGGGTGTGCACGTTGCTGCTGATGTTGATCTC
>DASSML010000421.1:0-4997 GCA_035688895.1 Gemmatimonadales bacterium | reverse complement strand
GATCCGGACCTCGTGCACCAACAGATCGCGGGTGTAGGGCCCCTGGCCGGGGAAGTAGTCGTGCTTGATCGACCCCGGCACCTGGGCAGCCAGGTCCTGATGGACCGTCCCACCGGCCGCGACGTTGAGCACCTGGACCCCCCGGCACACCGCGAAGACCGGCTTGTGGTCCTCCATGGCCCAGCGGGTGAGGGTGAGCTCGGTCTCGTCCCGGTCCGGATCGGTCCGCCCGCAGAGCGGGGTGGGCTCCTCCTGGTAGGCCGCCGGATGGAGGTCCACCCCGCCCGGCAGGAACACTCCGTCCAGCCGGTCGTAGATGGCGCGGAGCGTGTCCCGGTCGCCCCGGAGCAGCGGGATGATCCAGGGGACTGCACCCGCCCCCACCAGCACGCGGACGTACTGCTGGCTCATCACCCAGCAGCGCGGCAATTCGCCCGGGATCTCTTCCAGTGTCTGAGTCGGCACTCCGATGATCGGTCGTGTCGGCATGTCCCGTCCGGGGTTGGTGTTCGGTTCAGGCGTCCCTGAGGGAGGTCAACGCCGAACCGCGGGCACCGGTTCCACCGAATCTACCACACCGTCCGCGGTCTCGGTGATCAGGCTGTCCACCACGGCCTTGAGGTCGCCGGTTTCCCGGAACCGGGCGATTTGCCGGTCCGCGCTGGTTCCCTGCTCCAGGATCGTGAACGCGTATTCGACTTCCTTCCGGCTCCCCAGCTCGTCGAGCACATCGTCCACGAACCATTCCAGCAACTCCCGAACCAGGGTGCGGGCGGGAAGTTCCTGGTCCTTCCCCAGGTCCACCAGCCGGCCGTCGAGGCCGTAGCGGACCGCCCGCCACTTGTTCTCGTCGATGAGCGTGGTGGGATAGACCCGGAAGGTCATGTTGTCGCGCCGGAGCTTCCACAGCTTGGCCACGATCGCCTGGAGAATCGCCGCGATGCAGACCGCCTCGTCCACCCGGGTGCAGACGTCGCAGACCCGGAACTCGAGCGTGGGATAGCTGTGGTTGGGCCGGACGTCCCACCAGATCTTGCTTGCGTTGGGGATGCAGCCGGTCCGCACCAGCGTGTCCACCAGCGCCGAGTAGGCAGTGCCGGAATCCAGCACCGGGGGGATGCCCGTCCGCGGGAAGTTCCGGAAGATGATGCTCCGGTAGGATTTCAGGCCGGTCTCCCGTCCCATCCAGAAGGGCGAGCTGGTGGAGAGCGTGAGCACGTGGGGAACGAAGTACCGGGCCACGTTCATCGCGTCGATGAGGAAGTCCCGGTCCTCGATCCCGATGTGGACGTGGGTGCCGAAGATGAGGAGCTGCTGGGCCAGGTCGGCGAGGTCCTGGCGCACGCCCATGTAGCGCTCGAGCGGGGTGATCTCCTGGGTGAGCCAGGAGGAGAATGGATGGGTTCCCGCGGCCGCGATCACCAGCCCCTTCTTGCCCGCCAGCTCCATCACGTGGCGCCGGAGCCGCACCAACTCGGCCCGCGCTTCCGCGGGAGTGGAGCAGACCTTGGTGCCGATCTCGACCATCGATTGGTGCAGCTCCGGCTTCACCTCGCCGAGCACGAGGTGATCGCCGCTCAGGATCTCGGTGATGTAGGAGCGGAGCTCGCGCGTCTCCGGGTCGATGATCTGATACTCTTCCTCGATGCCGAGGGTGAGGGATGGCGCTTTCATGGCAGTCTCGGTGAGAGTTACCGCGGCTCCACCACGAAGGTGGGGACGGTCGAGCCCCCACCCGCGGTGACGTTGAGCAGGGCCGCCGTCGAGAGACGGGTCAGGCAGCCGTCGACCGACTCGCCGTGGGCGACGAACGGAGCGGTGTCGAACATGCGATCCCGGATCTCCACCCGGCCGTCCACCACGCTGGGGTAGGGCTCCGACGGCAGCACGATGCGCTCCTGGACGATGTAGGGCCGCTCCAGGGCGGTCCGCACCGCCTTCTCCCAGGCCGCGTCGTCGACCTCCCAGCCCAGCACGATCCCCGCGCCGCCGTAGTCGTCGCTGGGCTTGAGCACGAGGCAATCGCGGGAGCGGAGCACGAAGGGCACCAGATCCACCCCCGCGCCCCGGAACACGGTCCGACGCTCCTCCATCCGGCGGGTCCAGGGAATGTAGGCGGCGATCGCCGCGCGTTCCTCTTCGCTGAAGAGCCCGGTATTCCGCTCGTCGCTCAGCACCGCCAGGCTGGTCTTCTTGTGGAGCAGCTTGCAGCGGATCGGGTTCACCATGCAGACCGCGCCGTCGCGCACCGCCCGGAGCACGGCGTTGTCCTCCCCTTCCCGGCTCACCAGCTCGCTCAGCAGCACACGCTTGTAGATGAGGGTGATGTCGAAGTCCCCGGTCCGGAGCCGGCCGTCCCGATACTCCACCTCGCGGGGATCGGCGATGGTGCACGCCACCCCCTGCTCGCGGAAGTAGTCGCGGAAGAGCACGAACTCGCTGTAGGTGGGGACGTCGCTCCAGTCGAGGATGGCTACGGCCGGCGGCGTCCGGCGGCCGCCCCACTGCTCGTACGCGTCGAGCAGCACCCGCAGCACGCCGTGACGCGCCGGCAGCGGCCGCACGTCATAGCGGCGGAGGAACTGCCGCATGACCGGCAGCCCGTAGAACACCGTGGAGAGCGCGTCGTTGTAGCCCGCCCCGGCCGGGGTTTCCGCGTTGTACTCGGTAAAGCGGAGCGTCCCGTCCTCGAGAAAGAACGAGTCCAGCCGGGAGGTGGGACTGGGCTCGGCGAAACCGGGGTCGGCGGCGATGAGCCGCTCCTCCCAGGGCTCGAGCCCGAACTGGGTGCGGAGGGTCGGGTCCGCCATCGCCGCCTGATAGGCCCGGCCAAACGCGCGGGCGATCTCCGCCACGCCGGTCTGCAGCGCCCGATGCTGCGCCGGCGTCATGAGGCGCGGCCGCACCACGGTGCAGAGCGGCCGGTCGCCGAAGTAGAGGCCCCGGCCTCGCAGCTGCGCTTCCAGCTGCGCCTGGGTCTCGGCCGCGACCTCGTCGGTGAGGAGATCGTGGTACGCGGCGACGGCGTCGGCCGGGGAAGCGATCACGCCGGACGGCCTGCCGTGGGGCGCCGAGGCATGGCGGGCGGCGTCACGGCGGGCGGCCGCGTCCCGCTCACGTCGCCGCCGAAGAGGGCGTGCCACCGCAGTTCCTTCGCCTGGGGCCGCGGCTCGAGCGCGAGCTTGATGGCCAGATCGGCCATCCGGCCCACCACCCACTCGAAGTAGTGCGGGGTGAGCGAGTTCACGTCCATGTCGGGCGCCGGGTTCATGAAGTCGATGGCGTAGGGGATCCCGTCGCGGATGGCGAACTCGATCGAGTTCATGTCGTAGCCCAGCGCCTGGACCAGCGTGCGCGCGTCCTGAACCACCCGTGACCCGACCTCCGAGGAGAGATGGGCGTGCTCCACCAGATAGCGCCGCTCCCGCGGGTCGTACTTCATCGGCAGGATCTCCTCCTGGCCGACGCACAGGCAGCGGACGAACTGATCCCAGCGAATGAACTCCTGGACCACCATGGTCAGCAGCCCGGAGTTGTCGTAGTGATGGATCAGCTCGTCGAGCGTGTGGCAGACGTAGACCTCTTTCCATCCTCCACCGTGGGCGTCCTTGAGGATGCAGGGCAGCCCGATGTGCTCGATGATCCCCGCCCAGTCGAGCGGGTAGACCAGGTTCCTGAGGCTCTCGTCGGGCACGATGCCCGGGATGTAGGCCTTGTTGGGCAGCGCCAGCGTCTTCGGGTGCGCCACCCCGAGCTTGCTGGCGAGCGCCGCGCCGAAGAACTTGTCGTCGGCGGTCCACATGAAGGGGTTGTTGATGACGGTGACGCCCTGCACCACCGCCTGCTTGAGGTAGGTGCGATAGAAGGGCACCTCGTGGCTGATCCGGTCGATGATGACGTCGTAGGGCGGCACGTCGGTCATCCCCGGGGCCCCGATCTTGACGAAGTCGGCCTCGACGCCGGCGTTGCGGCGGCGGACCTCTTCCATGAACGCCGGCGGAAACGACCATTCCCGGCCGACGATGAGACCGATGCGTTTTGGCATGCGTACGGCGTCCTTCCCGATGGCGGTGGTCAGTCGTGCCCCCCGATGTACTGCAGGATCATCCGTTCCCAGTACGGCCAGTCGTGGCACCACCCATCCCAGATCCGGAGGGCGTTGCCGATGCCGTTGTCCCAGAGCGCCGTGGACAGGGCACGATTGTCCTCGCAGTTAGGGTCGTCCCGGCCGATGGCGAGGATGATATCCTGCCGCCGGAGGGCGTCCAGCCGGGCCGGGTCGTGCTCGTGGCGGATGAAGTCCTGGGGATTGGCGGCGTAGACGTTGGCGTCGGAGTAGCCGCCGGTCTGGCGCTTGATGTCGTAGAGACCGCTCAGGCCGATGATCCGGTTGACCCGGTCCGGATGGCGAAATCCGAACGTGATCGCGTGGTACGCCCCGAAGCTGGCCCCGGTGGTGATGAGGTAGGGGTTGGGATTCTTCCACGCGGTGAACGGAAGGACTTCGTCCAGCAGGTACCGGTCGTACTCCAGGTGGCGCCAGGCCCGGGCCCCCGGGTGCAGGTACTCGTTGTACCAACTCTCGGAATGCACCTGGTCCACGCAGAAGAGCTGGATCCAGCCCCTGGAGATGTGCTCGCCCAGGACCTCGTGCATCCGGCGGTCGGGCCATTCGGAGCAGGTGCCGAGCGAGGTGGGAAACACCAGGACCCGCGCGCCGCCGTGTCCGAAGACGAGCAGGCTCATGTCGCGGTCGAGGGCGGAGCTGTGCCAGCGATGGTGTTCGACGTTCACGGACTCACGCCATACCGAGGAGAAATGGAAGTGCCCGGGCAAACCGCCGGCCCCAGGAGCGCTCGTCGTGGCGCCCCGACCGGGACTCGAGCCAACGGAGGTCGGCGCCGATACGGTATCCCTTGCTCAGGAAAAGATCACGCAACCGGCGGGCATTGGCCACGTGCTGTAGCCCTTCCTGAACGCCGATGTCGAGATAAATC
>DASSML010000420.1:0-2284 GCA_035688895.1 Gemmatimonadales bacterium | reverse complement strand
TCCGTTCCACCGCCGCCTGTGGTGTCCTGGGCGCCCAGACCCCGACCAGCGGCCGATCGATCGTCAGCGCCGTGTGTGCGCCCGTGTGCCACTCCACGTCGATCCCGATCTTCCCCTCCGTGGTCACTCCATCCAGATGCGCTCGCTTGATCAAGAAGCGAATGAGCGTCTTGCGGTCTTCCATCGACGTCGTCTCCGCCGCCCAGACGCGTCCCAGGTCGGAGGCGAGGTCGCGGATTTGTTCCCGATCCGCCTGACCGATCGGGTGCTCCTGCCGTCGTTCGAACTCCGTGCGCTCGCGTTGAAGCCGCTCGCGGCGCCGCAACGCGTCCTCCCAGGAGGCTTCCAACTCCGCGGACACAAGGCGATTCTCGGGGTCCGAGGCCTCGTAGCGACGACGCGCCAACTCGATCTCGTAGTCCGCTCGCTGGAGCTGGAGATCCCACTGCTTCCGCGCCTCCGCGTGGTCGGACTCCAGTTCCTCCAGCGCGTGCAGGGCGATCTCGATCTTCGCGGGCGACACGACGTCCAGGAACAGCCCGGCGACCGCCGCGTCCACCCCCGCCGAGCTGAAGCACTGGCACGTCTGGCCGCCGTGACGGTGATACTCATAAAAGCACCCGTACCCCGGTGCCCGCTTCTCCTTGGTCGAGTAGTACAGGACGGACATCCGCGCGCCACATCGGCCGCAGTAGACGATCCCCTGCAGCAGGGCCTTACCCCGGCGGGCCGCCCCGCGCTTCCCGAAGCCATACCCGTTGGAGCGGAGAATCTCCTGGTTCTGCACGAACTGCTCCCAGGGAATGTACGCCGGGTAGACATCGCGCAGGCAGACCGTCCAGTCCTCCAGCGGACGCGGATGCACCCGGGCCTTGCCGTTGGTCGGCGAGCGATCGAACGAGTCGTATCCCTTCTGCCCGTAGACATAGGCCCCCGCATATGTCGGGTTGTGCAACAATCGGATCACGTCGCTGAGGTCGGGCTCCTTCCATGTGACCTGGCCGTGCCGCGGCCCACCCCAGATCTTGGCGGGGACCTGGAGCTTCTCCCGCGCCAGTTGCCGCAGGACCTGATGGGCGACCTTGTGGCGGTCAAACAGCCGGAAGATGTAGGCCAGCCGGGACTGGACCTGTCGGTCGGGGTCCTTGATCACGGACCCGGATTCGCTCCGCACGTACCCGACCGGCAGCGAGCGGGCCAGCTCACCGCGGCGGGCCTTGTTCCAACGCCCCTCATGAAGGCGAGTTCGAAGTGTGAAAACTTCTGCTTCCGATATCGTGCCCTTCACCCCGAGCAGGAGCCTGTCGTTGGGATCGCGGGGGTCGTAGACCGCCGCCTCGTCAGCCAGCAACGTCTGCGTCACCACGCAGATCTCCACCAGCCGGTGCCAGTCGGCAGAGGACCGCGCCAGCCGTGAGGCCTCCAGCGCCAGCACGACGCCGACCTGACCGGCACCGATCTCTGCCAGGAGTGTCTTGAATCCATGACGATGTGTGGCGATCGTCGCCGAACGCGCTTGATCCTCGTCGATGATCTCCACGGACTTGGCCGGCCAGCCCAGAGCCTGAGCGCGTTCGACCAGGGCATACTGTCGGCTCGAACTCTCGCGGTTGTTGCGGACCTGATGCGGGCTCGACTGGCGGATGTAGACGATCGCCTGGCGGCGCAGGTGCGCCGGCCTGATCTTGGGATGGACCGTGTCTCGCGTCATGTCTCAGCCTCCTGCATCGCGCACGGCCGGAGGCCGAGGGCCTTGAGGACCATGCCGGAGAAGCGGTGGCCGAACCGCTGGCGGTCGGGCAGCGCGAGCTGGAACCAGAGCGCGTGCAAGGCTACGTCGCGTCCCGCGCACGTCGCTTCGAGGGGCGGCGTTTGCCGCGGACCTTCTGCAGCCCGTGACAGTATCGGGCCAGTTCCAGGAGCCCCGCGGGGCGGATCTCCGGTTGATCCTCCTTCCTGAAGAAATGCCCGTCCAGATCGGTCCAGGATGCCGGGACGGCGGTCCGTCGTCCCGTGGGCAGTTGCAGCACGACCCATGGCTGGTCCTCCCGCCAGAACACGTCGATCCAGGTGGCGAATTCGCTGCCGACGCGGCAGCGGGCCTTCTGGTGGATCCTGACGGAAGCCCCGGGGAGAAGTAAAGCTTGTGGGTTATGAGACGTGTCACTTCAGCCCGAGCAGGAGCCTGTCGTTGACGTCCCGTGGGTCATAGACGCCGTCGGCGTCAGCCAGCAGGACTTGGAACAAGGCGCACAGCTCGAGCAATTGGTGCCAGTCCCTGTTC
>DASSML010000419.1:0-11301 GCA_035688895.1 Gemmatimonadales bacterium | reverse complement strand
TGGAAATACCGGTCGATTTCGCCGGCGTGATGCACGGCAGGGATGGCGGCGTGGCTGAGCGACGCGAGGATCCGCCCTTCGCGCCGGAAACTCTCCGTACGGGCCTCGCCGGCCATGATGGGGTCCACTGCCCTAATGAGGACTGGTCGGCTCAGCGTGCGATCGACCGCGAGGTAGGTCGCGCGGCCATCCGTCGATTCCGCAATCACGCGGTCGATGGTGTACTCCCGCGACAGCGCGTTCCGGAGCGGCGCGAAGTCCGGTTCCACGCTCACGGGCGGCACCGCTGCGCCACCTTGCCCATCTCGGCTTTCAGGGCACTGTAGGCTGGCTCTGCTCCATCCCACAGCTCCGCTGCACGCCGGGCCAGGGCGCAGCGTTCGGAGGGAGCGGCTCCAGCGTCCGCCTGGAATGCCCGCCGAGCCCTGCCCCAGGTGCCGAGCGCCCAGTCCACCTCGCCAGCCTGCGCCTCGGCAGCCGGCCAGCCGATCACGTCGAGGTTCTCGTACCAGAGCCAGGACCGATCCGCCTCATCCGGCCGGCCGAGGCGCTCCCACCACTCGCCACGGAGCAGATGGAGAGCGGCCCGGTGGAACGGGTCGGGGACGCGCCCCGCCGAATCGAAGGCCAGGGCCGCCTCGGAAGCGGCGAGTGCGTCAGAGGAGCGTCCGGCCAGCGCCTCGGCGGTGGCGAGGAGCAGCGGGATCAGCCTGGGATCGTCGGCGGCGCGGGCACGCCAGGCGGCGGCGGCAAGGCTGTCGCGTCGAAGCAGTGCATCGAGCGCGAGCGCCCAGGCGGCGCGGGGACCGAGCGCCGAGTCGCCCGTCAGGTCCTGGAGTACCGCTCGACCGTGTTCGCGCTCTGCGGGAGGGATGCCGGGAAGGCCCAGTGCCGGAGGGACGACCCGCCATTCCGCCGCTTGGAGCACGGCCTCCCGCGCCCGCGGGAAGAGGAGGGCCGCGGAGTCGAACGCGGCAAGCGCGTGCCGGGGCCGACCAAGCGCGACGAGTGCGATCCCCTGGGCAACCCGGCCGGAGGCCTGCTGCGTCCGGTCCTCACCGGCCTGAACCAGCGCGCCGCCCAGCGCGACCTGCGCCTGAGGCAGGTCGAACGACATCGCGCCGCGTGCGGCCAGGGGCAGCGCGCCGGGTGCGGCGATCAGGCTCGCGGGAACCGTGGAGGACTTCTGGTCGCCGAAGCGAAGCTCGTAGGCGAGTCGGAGGAACATGGGGAGGTAGATCTCCGACTCCTCCGGCCGCCCCGCGACCTGTTCCAGCCTCTGGAGCGCAGAGGCCGCCTCGGCCTTGTCACCCAATCGAATCCGGGCCCAGGCCAGGTGCTCCCAGGCCGGCGCCAGGGTGGAATCGATGGCCACGGCGCGCTCCAGCAGCCGAACGGCCTCGTCGAGGGGTCGACCCGCGAGCGCCCCGCGGTGAAACAGCTCGTCGCCGTAGAGCAATGCCGGATAGGGATCGCGGCCGGTCAGGCGCACGGCCTTCTCGTACTCAGCGAAGCGCGCGGACCCCGAGGGTCGGAACTGGGCCTCGATCAGGTATCCGTCCACAACGCCGACCGACGACCGATCGGCCCGGAACATCTCATAGAGACCGGGAGGATATGGCGGCCCTGGCCGAAGCGGCATCCACCGGCGCGCATTCCCCACCCGCCAGGCGGCGAGGACGAAATTGCTGTCGAGCTCTAGCGCACGGAGATAATGCTGTTCGGCGGTGAGCCACGCCTCGCGTGCGAACGCAGCTTCGCCCCGCTGGAATTCGGTGCGGGCCTCCAGCGGGATTCCTGCGAGCGGCTCCTGCGGAAGCCGATCGGAGAGCACCGCGCTGGCGAAGATGAGGGCGATCGAGTCCGCCAGCGCGGTCCGGTCCGCGGGATCGGCCGCGAAGCTGCCCTGAAACACCTGATCTCCGTGGCGCCCGACGACCAGGAGTCGCGCCTCGAGGCTGGTGCCGCGCGGCCGGAGCAACGCGTAGGCGCCGTAGTCACTCCGGGTGGAGCGCATCAGGTCAGTCACTCGTCCGGCCGGCGCCGAGACGGCGCCTGTCCAGAGGCCGGCCGCCCGCTGGCGTGGGGCGACCTTGAGATCGGTGAGCATCTCCACCGACCACGCGGTCAGGTTGGCGAGTCTGGGTCCGAGGGTGGAGTCCGAGATGCCTTCCACCCCGAACGGTGCCACCACGAGGTCGACCGCCGGCTCGCAGTTCCGAAGGCAGGGTCGCCACCAGGCCAGCAGCGCCAGGACGGCGGCGAGCCCGGCCATGACGCCAAGCAGTCGGTTCCGCACGTAACGCCGCTCGGCCGAAGCCAACGCCTCGGCGAAGGTCGTGGCGTCGGGCCAACGGTCCTCCGGCTTGAGCTGGAGCGCCCGGCGCAGAGGATCGCGCAGGAAGCCGGGTACCCGGGACCAGCTTCCGCTCGCCGGTGGCGTGAGCGGCTGCCAGCGGGAACCCGTCGCGGCCTCGTACAGCACGAGACCGACGGCATAGAGGTCGGTCCCCTGCGTCACCGCCTCGTCGTGAAGTTGCTCGGGAGAGATGTAGGCCAGCGTCCCGATCGGCGCTCCCGACGCGCTCAGCGTCGTCAGCCCGGAGTCGATACCGTATGCCACGCCGAAGTCGGCCAGCAGGGCACGGTCATGGACGAGGAAGATGTTGGACGGCTTGACATCGCGGTGGATCAGCTTGCGGGCATGGGCCGCGCCCAGCGCCGAGAGCAAGTCGAGCCCAAGTCGGACCACCTCGCGCGGGGCCAGCCGCCCTCGCTCCAGGCGTGTCGCCAGCGTGTCGCCCGGCAAGTAATCCATGGTGTAAAAGAGAAGACCGTCGACTTCGCCGGAGCGGTGGACCCGGACCACGTTGGGGTGGTGGAGCCCGCCGGCACTGCGGGCCTCACGCAGAAAGCGCTCGGCGGTCACGGCGGTGACCATCTCGGGCTTGAGCACCTTGATCGCGACCGGACGGTCCAGCACTACGTCCCGGCCCAGCGCGACATGCCCCATACCGCCGGACGCGAGCGCGCGTTCCACGACGATGCCGGGGGCCAGGGCCGCCCGTAGACGATCGAGCCACGAAGCCATTGCTGGTCGCCGCCTCGCTCGCACGGGGTACTGTGGGGGATCGCAAGACAATGCGCGCCGCCGGGCGGGAGTGCAAGTCGGACGCGGGCGTCAGGGCGCTGGGGGGCCCCCCGGCGCCGGTGCGAGATCGAACGTCCCCTCCAGTGACCTCACCCACCACGCTCCGGTCCGGCTTCGCTCCTCCGGCGTGCTGAACCGGTAGTCGTAGAGCGCCGCACGGACGTACTTGGGCGGCGCGCCGGCGAACGGGTTGGCGCCCATCAGGGCGACCACCTCGGGGGTACCCGCCCGCAGCCCCTCGGCCAGGCTGGTGAGCCAGGGCAGATTGCTGCCCGGCCCCAGGGCCGCGAACCAGAGCTGCCAGTCCAGACGAGGTTGATAGGGCGCCACGAAGCCCGGGCGCCGCGTCACCTCGCCGGGCTTGTAGCGGAACCCGTACGCCTCCCACTTGGTGCTGTCGCGGCTTCCCTCGAGCACCAGCTCCGGCCGCCTGGTGGTCATCACCCGAAAGAGTCCGTAGCCGTTGACCGAGCGGAACGGCTCGACCCACCCCATCACAGTGTCTCCCCAGCCCGGCCACCACCGCGTGCCTCGGCCGTCGGGCACCGTGAAGGCAACCTCCCGAACCAGGCTCAGCATGCTGAGGCCGAGCAGCAGCGGCGCGGCGATCATGACCCAGGGCCGGCGCCTCGGCAGGCCGTCGCTGTCCCGGTCATCCCAGATGAGAGGCGCGTCGCTCAATGCCGGCAGGCAGAGCACCAGCGTCAGCAGGTTGAAGAAGCCGTAGTTCCCCGTGGCCGCGATCCCGACCTGCAGCAGCGCGATTGCCAGGACCCCGACGAGGCGGGGCCGGCGGAATCGGGTGGGCAACAGCAGGAGCCAGGGCGCGCCCGCCTCGACGGCCAGCGTGCCCCAGGTTAGTGCCTGGCGCATCCACTCCGGCCAGTGGTGCGCGTACCAGGCCGTCCAGGGCGGCAGCGGCTGGGTCTCGAAGTGGAAGTCGAGGGCGGTGCCATGTTGCCAGGTGGGGTCACCGCTCAGAATCTTGGTGACGCCCGACAGGAACATCAGCTTGAACAGCAGGAATACGAGCAGCCATCGAGCGCCGTCGAAGACCAGTCCAGTACCCGAGGAGTCGGCGGGCCCGACCGGCTCGGAGACAAGAAGAACGGGCGGCGGAGAGACTCGGCGCGGGAACCGGGGCGGAGCCCACAACACCGCGAGAAGTCCGGTTTCGAGCAGCAGGGCGTCCCACTGAAACGACAGAAAGTCCTGGCCCACCACCGACAGGGACAGGTACAGCAGCCAGAGGAGGATGAGCAGCAGGCGGGGCCGGACGCCCAGCATCAGGAGGAGGCCGAGCGCGGCGCCGGTCCAGGCACCGATCAGGAGCGCGGTATCGCTCGCGTCGAGCCAGAAGAGCGTAGGGAGCAGGCGATAGGCGCCGGCGCCGTAGTTCGAATGAACCCAGTCGAGGAATCGCTCGGCCGGAAGGATCCCGTGTTCGCCCACCAGTCCCCTGATCTGCACCGCCAGGGAGGCGAAGGCGATCAGGTAGACCAGGCCCAGCAGACGGAGAAACAGCCGCCGGGTGAGCATGGTGGCTCACATCCGGTCGGCCCGGCGGATCAGCCCGGCGTGCGGTACAGGTCGGGGAAGCGTCGGCGCAGCTCCTCCAGCTTGGGCGCGTCGTTGATCACGATGTACGGCTGGTGCGGGTGGTGCACCAGGTAGTCCTGATGGTAGTCCTCCGCCCGATTGAATGCGTTGAGCGGGGTCACCTCCGTCACGATCGGGCTCCGATAGACCTTGGCCTCTCGCAGCTTCGCAATGTACTGCTCCGCCGCCTTCCGCTGGGCCTCGGTCCGGTAGAACACCGCCGACCGATACTGCGTCCCCACGTCGGGCCCCTGGCGGTCGAGCTGGGTCGGATCGTGCGCCACCGTGAAGAAGACCTGGAGCAGCTGGTCGTAGGATATCCGCGCCGGATCGTACACTACCATCACCGACTCCGCGTGGCCGGTCCGGCCGGTGCTGACGTCCTCGTAGCTGGGCGAGGCAACCGTCCCGCCCGCATACCCCGACACCGCCGTCGATACTCCGACCAGGTGGTCGAAGACCGCCTCGACACCCCAGAAGCAGCCACCGGCGAAGACCGCCGTGTCGGTTGCCGCCGAGATCCCTACCGGTGCGGGCTCGGATGCCATCGCGGCCGGCTCCGAGGCGCGCACAGACGAGGGCCGGAACCCGGCGAGGTAGAGCAGCATCAGCGCGGGCGCGATCGCGCCGGCGGCGAGAACGGGAAGGAAGGAACGAGACTGGGCCGGCATGTCGCACTCGGGGGTGGGAGACGGCCAAAGAACGTCTGAGCGGGTCGGCCGGTTCTCTGCGCCTCGGGCCATCAAATGGCTGTACAGCGCGTTAACTAGGAAGATATCAGCTTGTGCGGCAATGGCATAGGACAGTAATCACAGAAAACACTTGACAAACTATGATAAACCGCACATGATTGGGTATCCTCGAACCGGAGCTGCTCCGATGCGGTACCTGCTGCCTTCGACCCTGCTTCTTCTCACCCTCATTCCGGCGGTCGCGGCCGCGCAGAACCCGCCGACCGACCTGTCCGACCCCGAAGTTGCCCACGTCGCCGTCACGGCCGACAACATCGACATCGATTTCGGCAAGCTGGCCCTGTCTCGCACCAAGAATTCGGAGGTGAAGAACTTCGCGACGATGATGGTGCGGGACCACACCGGCGTGAACGAGAAGGCCGTCGCCCTGGCCAAGAAACTCGGCGTCACCCCCAAGGACAACGCCGTGAGCCAGTCGCTGGAGTCCGGCGCCAAGGACGCCAAGGCCAAGCTCGATCCGCTCAAGGGAACGGGATTCGACCAGGCCTACATCGAGCATGAGATTGCCTATCACCAGGCGGTGCTCGATGCCCTCAATCAGACGCTCATCCCCACCACCGAGAACGCCGATCTCAAGGCGTTGCTCACGCAGGTGAAGCCGGCGATCGAGGCGCACCTCGCGTACGCCAAGAAGATCGCCGAGACCGTTCACGCGTCGAAGTAAGGCGCGGGTGAGCCGGCTGCTGGACCGGTGAGAAGTCGCCGCTCAGGGCGGGCCGGCCATCGCGGCCGAGCCGTACCGGTCCAGCAGTCGCCGGAACCCGGGCTCCTCCCGGAGCCGGGCCCAGGTCGGGTCCACTCGGAGCGATGCGACCGAGACCGGCGATGGAATGGCGAGTAAGGTGTCCAGCTTCGCAATCGCGGCCGCACGGTCGTCGATATGGGCGTAGATCCGGGCGAGGGCGATGGCGGCGAACGCCCGGCTCACCGGGTCCGTCGCCACCCGCTCTCCGGCGACCCCCTCACGAATCGCGTCATCCGGGCGACCGAGCCCCGCGTAGGCATACCCCAGAAATCCCCGGCGCCACGGCAGCACCTGGTTCTCCCGCAGCTCCACCTCGAGACCCCGTCGCGCCGAGTCGCTGTAGAGCCGCACCTTGTCTTCCGCGCCGCGCAGCCGGTACCACTCGGCTTTGGTGATGGCGTAGAGCGCGGTATCGTCCTCGAAGTCCCGCACCGCAAGTTGCTCGAATGCGGTCCGGCTGGCGGGATCCTCGGGCACCAGGAAGACCGCGTCCGGATTCATGTAGCCGACCAGGTTTCCGAGCCCGACCTTGGACGCCGCGACCGCGAACAGGGCTCGCGCCGAATCGAGATCGCCCCCCCGGCTTACCTGTAGCCAGACCTTCTGCGCCCACGGCACCACCCAGTCGGGCGCCAGGGCGAGCGCCCGATCGAACGAGCGCTCGGAGACGGCGTAACGCCGGAGGAACCAGGCGGTCATGCCGATGTCCGAGGCCAGCTCCGCCGACCGGGGGTTGAGGCGCGCGGCCCGCTCCAGCTCCTCCAGCGCCTCCGCCATCTGGCCTCGCCGACGGAGGACCAAACCGAGCGCCTCCGCGACCTCACCGCTGTTCGGCTGCAGTCGATCGGCAGTGGCCAGCTCGCGCAGGGCCTGGTCGTACGCCTTGCGACACTGGCTGTGGTAGTAACCCATCGCCACGTGCGCTTCGGCCATATCGGGCCGGAGCCGGAGCGCGATCTCTGCCGCTGAGCGGGCCCGGGCGGAGTCCTGGGCGGTGCCGTCGGTGGTTGACGCGTAGAGCGCCGAATGGGCCTGGCTCAGGCGCGCAAAGGCGAGAGCGAAGCCGGAGTCGAGTCCCGTGGCGCGGGCAAACATGTCACGCGCGATGCGGAGCCGCCGGGCTTCGCCCCAGCTCCCGGCGAGGTAGTCGGTGCCGCGGAGGTAGTAGGCGTACGCCTCCGCGTTCTCCGTCGGCCGGCGCGCCAGCGCCTGGCGCTCCGGGATGCCGATCGCCACGTTCAACGCCCGCGCGACGCCTTCGGCGATCTCGGCCTGCATCTCGAACAGGTCGGCGAATCGCGTATCGTAGCGCTCCGACCAGAGCCGTCGTTCGTCGCTCGCCCGGATCAGGCTGGGGATGACCCGCGCCTTGGCGATGCCACCGGCGGTGTCCCAGCGGACACTCCCCTGGAGGAGGTAGTCCACCCCCAGCTCCTGGGCCACTTGGCGCAGCGGGCGGTCGGAGTCGCGATACTCGCCCGCGCTCGCCCGCGAGATCACGCCCAGCCCCTCGATGCCGGTAAGCCGGCTGGTGATCTCCTCGGTGAGGCCGCTCGCGAAATACGCGTCCTCCGGACGGCCCAGATTCTCGAACGGGAGCACCGCGATCATCGCGCGCTTCTGGTCGGGGACGGCGGCGGCGGTTTCGGTTTCTTCCGCCGGCGGATCGCTCCGGCGGATCCCCATCACCACGGCCCCCACCAGGGCGGCGGCGAGAATGGCACCCGGGACCAAGCGCCGGAATGACCTCGCGGGCCGGCGTGCCACCGGCTCGAGGTCCGCGGTGCGCAGGGTGTCCAACACCGCGAGCACCTCATCGGCGCTCGACGGCCGCTCGCCCCTGCGCTTTGCGAGCAGCCGCATCACCAGCTCGGCCAGCGCTCGTGGGATTCCCGGACGTCTCCTCGTGATCGGCTCGGGCTCGTCCGCCAGGTGGGCGGCAAGCAGTGCCTGCGCGGTGTCTCCGGTAAACGGCGGCGAGCCGGCCAGCAGCTCGTAGCCGACACACCCCAGTGCGTAGAGGTCGGCCCGGTGATCGATCGGGTCACCCGCCGCCTGCTCCGGCGCCATGTACGTGGGCGTGCCCAGCACCAGCCCGGTACTGGTGGCGCCCGCGCTCCCGGCTTCACCGCCGGCCGCGGAGAGGGCCTTGGCAATGCCGAAGTCGATGATCAGCGCGTGGCCTTCGCCGATCAGGATATTGGCGGGCTTGAGGTCGCGATGAATGATCCCACGGCGGTGGGCATACGCCAGCGCATCGGTGATCTCGCGCAGAAGGCGGCAGGTCTCCGCCACCGGCATCGGGCCAGTCCGGTCGATCCGGGCCCGGAGCGACTCGCCTTCTACAAACGGCATGGTGTAGTAGAGGAGCCCGCCGCCTTCGCCCGCGGCGTGGAGGGGCAGGATGTGGGGATGCTGCAGCCCCGCGGCGATCCGGATCTCGCGATGGAACCGATCCGCGTCGAGCTCGGCGGCGAGGCGCGGGGCGAGCACCTTGATCACCACCCGCCGCCGGAGGGCGGTGTCCTCGGCCACGAAGACGCGGCTCATGCCGCCCGGCTTGAGCTCGCGCTCGAGCCGGTATCCCGAACCGAGGGCGCCCTGGACCCGAGCGGTGATCTCCGCATCCTCCCCGGCCAGCGCCTGGGCCCGGAGATCTTCGAGCGCATCGCCCCAACCGCTGGCGGGCCCCGCCGCTCCCTCCGTTCCCCCGTCGGCCGCGAGCAACGAATCCACTTCCTGCCGGAGCGTCGGGTCGTCGCCGCATGCCTGATCGAGAAACGAGGCCCGCTCGTCGGGCGGCCGCTCCAGCGCCGCGTGAAAGATCCGCTCGATCGTGGCCCACCGCACCGGCGAGGTCATTCGGCGTCCGAGTCCGGACTGAGCTCCCGCTGGAGCCAGGCGCGGGCCAGCCGCCACTCCCGTTTGGCCGTCGCCGGCGAGATACCCAGCGACTCGGCCGCATCCTCGATCCCGAGCCCCGCGAAGTAACGCAGCTCCACCAGCGAGGCCTTGCGCGGATCCAGCCCGCTGAGCCGAGCGAGGGCGTCGTCCAGCTCGAGCACGTCCAGGCCGCGGCCCCCGCCGCCCGAGTCCTCGATCTCCGTGAGGGTGACCGGCGTGGCCCCGCCGCCGCGCTTGGCCCGGCCTCGGGCGCGCGCGTGATCCACCAGGATCGAGCGCATCGCCTTGGCCGCGACGCCGAAGAAGTGGGCTCGCCCGTTCCACTCGGCACCGTCACGGCTGACCAGCCGCAGGTAGGCCTCGTGCACCAGCGCGGTGGTCTGGAGGGTGTGCCCGGAGGGCTGCGCGCGCATGTAGCGCTCGGCCTGCCGGTGCAGCTCCTGGTAGACGGCGGGGAGGAGCCGGTCGAGCGCGTCGCGATCACCTTCGCTCCAGGCTCGGAGCAGCGCGGTCACGTCAGCAGGTGCGGGCGTCATGTCGGCCGTCGCGCGGGGGGAAGGCGCGCCGTGAAGCGACGATAGGGAGCGCAGGCAGGACCGTCAAACCAGGCGTTGATCCGGTTTCGCGATGGACGTCGTGTACCCCAGTGGGTCGCATAGGGCGGCCCGCCACGATCCCTCAGCCGGAGTGAGCCATGAAGCGCTTCCTTCTTCCCGTCGCCGCCGCGGTGCTGGTCGCCGCGTGTCAGGACTCCACCGACCCGTCCACCGGACCGTCCTCCGAGCCGCTCGACCAGCCCGCCGGTCCCGCCACCGAGGCGATCACCGCCACACCGGCCTCCACCGTGCGGCACCTCTGGGCGGTGGTGGCCCTCAACGGCACCCTCACCCGGGGCAGCCGCGTCACCAGCGTCACCCACCTCGGCACCGGCCGCTACGAGGTCACCTTCAACCGCAGCGTGACGGGCTGCGCCTACACCGCCACCACCCAGAACGCCTACAGCCAGGCGTTGGGCATCTTCACCGCCTCCGGCCACCTGAGCGGCAACGGTGTGTACGTCGAGACCAAGAACCAGGGTGGCGGCCTCACCGACGGTCCGTTCGATCTCCTGGTCTCCTGCGGTCCCCTCGGCACCCGGTTCGCCGTGGTCGGCTATTCGGCCAACCTGGTGCGCGCCACTCCCGGCACCACGCTGAGCTTCCTCGGCGCGGGCCGCTACCAGGTGCGTTTCGCCAGCGGCGTGCGCGGCTGCGCCTTCCTGGCCACCGTGGGCGACCCAGGCAACGCGCTGGTCTTCAGTCCTTCGGGGGTGTACACGGGTACGGGCCCTGACGCGAACACCGTCTACATCGAGACCAAGAACCCCGGAGGTGGTCTCCAGGACGGCGTGCCGTTCCACCTGGCTCTGATCTGCCCCGGTACCGCCAGCTCGCGGTTCGCGGTGCTCAAGGCCAGCGGCATCGCCCAGCGGGCAAGCACCGGCAGCTCGGGCACCCGTCCGTCGACCGGGACCTACATCGTGGCCAACAACCTGAACGTCGGCGCCTGCGCCGCGCTCGCTACCCGCGGGTCGGTCAACACCGGCGTGCCGTTCTCCCCCGCGACGGTCGAGATCGTTCCCGGCGCCGGCTCCAACAGCTTCGGGGTGCAGGTACGGCAGCTGCTCTTCTTCGGGGGGGCGCTCGCCAACCAGGCGATCCACACCGCGGTGATCTGCTGACGCGATTCGTCCAACACCACCCGGGCCGACCCGCGATGCAGCGGGCCGGCCCGGGTAGTTTGCTCAGCGCGCGGGTACCATCACCCGATCCTGCAGCTCCCGCACCAGCCGCCGCAGCCGAAGTCCCAGCGCGATCAGCACGACGCCGTAGAAGATCGCGAACCATCCCAGCAGGAACGCGAGCGCCAGCAGCCCCGCCCCCGGCCTCGCGATCAGCAGCACCCCGAAGAGAATCGCGACCACGCCGGCGAGGCCCAGGAACAGCTCGCCCTGGATCACCCGCCGGAGCCGGATGGCGGCGACCAGCTGCACGATGCCGCTCAGGATCGCCCAGCCGGCCAGCAGCCACAGCAGCACGACGCCGGTGATCCCCGGATTCATGAAGGTGACGAGCCCGGCGGCGATGCCGAGCAGTCCCTCGATCACCATC
>DASSML010000418.1:0-5489 GCA_035688895.1 Gemmatimonadales bacterium | reverse complement strand
CCCTGGTGATGTTCTTCGGCGTCTTCACCGGCACCTTCTCGTCGATCTACATCGCCTCGCCGGTGCTGATGGCCATCGAGCAGCGCTGGCCCGGTGCGCTGGCCCGGGGCCACATGGGCACCACGCCGCCGCCGCCGGCTCCGTCGACGGCCGGGCGGAAGCCGCAGCCGGTCGGGCGGTAGGACAGGCGGTCAGGCGGACAGTCGGACAGGCGGACGGTCATAGGCCTAGCAGGGGCGTCTGCCGGCCAGGCCGTTAGTTCATCCTCCGTCCGTCCGACCGTCCGCCTGTCCGACCGTCCGCCTGTGTGTCCGCCCCATGCTCATCGACACCCACTGCCACCTCGCTGCCTCCGCCTACGACGCCGATCGCGCCGAAGTGCTGGAGCGGGCGTGGGCGGCGGGGGTGGAGCGCGTGGTCGTCGTGGGCGAATCGCCCGAGGCCTCCGATCGCGCGCTCGCGCTGGCTCGGGCCGAGCCTCGGCTCGCGACCACGGCCGGCATCCATCCCCACGACGCCACCAGCTGGAGCGAGGAGACCGCGAGCTGGCTGGGCCGGCGGCTCCGGGACCCCCTGGTGGTCGCGGCGGGGGAGATGGGCCTCGACTACCATTACGATCACTCCCCGCGCGATCTCCAGCAGTCGGCCTTCGAGGCGCAGCTCGCCCTCGCCGCCGAGGCCGGCAAGCCGGTGGTGATTCACGCCCGCGAGGCCGACGACGACGTCGCCGCGATCCTCCGCGCACACGGCCGGGTGGTGGCGATTCTGCACTCGTTCAGCAGTGGACTCGGGCTCTTGCGGGCGGGGCTGGTCCTCCGCCACTATGTGTCGTTCAGCGGGATGGTCACCTTCAAGAACTGGCGCCTCGACCCGGCCATTCTGGAGACGCCGCTGGACCGGCTGCTCCTGGAGACCGACGGTCCCTACCTGGCGCCGGTGCCGCACCGGGGCAAGCGCAACGAGCCGGCCTTCGTCCGCCAGGTCGCGGAGCGGATCGCGGCGGTGCGCGGAATGCCGGTCGAGGAGCTGATCGCCGTGACGGGCCAGAACGCCGCGCGGGTCTTCGGCCTGTCATCACAACGTGCTTCGGAGTCGCCGTGACAGCCACCGCCAAACCCACCGTGCCGTCCGACATCGCCATCGCGCAGGCGGCGAAGCTGCGTCCGATCGCCGACGTCGCCGCCGAGGTCGGTCTCGGGCCCGACGACATCCTGCCATATGGACGGTACAAGGCCAAGATCAGCCCCGAGGCCGTCGCCCGGCGCAAGCCGACCGGGCGACTAGTGCTGGTGACCGGCATCAACCCCACGCCCGCGGGCGAAGGGAAGAGCACCGTCACAGTGGGCGTGGCGCAGGCGTTCCGTCGCCTGGGCAAGAAGGTCGTGGTCGCCATCCGGGAGCCCAGCCTCGGGCCGGTGTTCGGGGTCAAGGGCGGCGCCGCCGGAGGCGGGTACGCCCAGATCGTCCCGATGGAGGAGATCAACCTTCATTTCACCGGCGACTTCCACGCCATCACCTCGGCGCACAATCTCCTGTCGGCGATGCTGGACAACCATCTCCATCAGGGAAACGCGCTGGGCCTCGATCCGCGTCGGATCACCTGGCCCCGCACCATGGACATGAACGATCGGGCGCTGCGCTCGATCGTCATCAGTCTGGGGGGCATCAACGCCGGTCCGGTGCGGGAAGACCGGTTTGTGATCGTGCCCGGCAGCGAGATCATGGCGATCCTCGCGCTGGCCACCGACCTGCAGGACCTCGAGGCCCGGATCAGCCGGATCATCGTGGGCTTCACCCGCGACCGGAAGCCCGTCACCGCGGGCGAGCTCAAGGCCGCCGGCGCCATGACACTGCTGCTCAAGGATGCGATCCTGCCCAACCTGGTGCAGACGCTCGAGGGCGGACCCGCCATCGTGCACTGCGGGCCGTTCGGCAACATCGCCCACGGCTGCAACTCCATCGCCGCGACCCGGCTCGCGCTGGGCCTGGGCGACCTGGTCCTCACCGAGGCCGGCTTCGGCGCCGATCTCGGGGCGGAGAAGTTCTTCGACATCAAGTGCCGCTTCGGCAAGCTCAACCCCGAGGCGGCCATCGTGGTCGCCACCATCCGGGCGCTCAAGATGCACGGCGGCGTGAAGAAGGATGCGCTGGGCAAGGAGGATGTCGAGGCACTCAAGAAGGGGATGGTCAACCTCGAGGCCCACGTCCGGAACGTGCAGAAGTTCGGCGTGCCGGTGGTCGTCGCGCTCAACCGGTTCACCTCCGATACCGACGCGGAGATCGCCGCCGTGCTCGACGCTTGCAAGGGCTGGGGCGCTCGCGCGGCCCTGAGTGACGTGTGGGCCAAGGGTGGCGAGGGCGGCGAGGCGGTGGCCAGGGAGGTGCTCGCGGTGCTGGACGAGAAGAAGGCGGCCTTCAAGCCTCTCTACGACGCGGCGCTGCCGATCAAGGCGAAGATCGAGGCCATTGCGAAGGAGGTCTACGGCGCCGCCGGGGTGGACTACACGGCCGCCGCGGAGAAGAACATCGCCCAGCTCGAGGCCATCGGACTGGGCCAGACACCGGTCTGCATGGCCAAGACCCAGTACTCGTTTTCCGACGATCCCACCAAGCTGGGACGCCCGACCGGCTTCCGGCTCACCATCCGGGACGTCTACCCGTCGGCGGGCGCCGGATTCGTGGTGGCGCTGGCCGGTGATATCATGACCATGCCGGGGCTCAGCAAGACCCCCTCCGCCGAAGCCATCAAGGTGCACCCCGACGGAACCATCGAGGGCCTGTTCTGATGCCGATCGAGACCGTGGCGACCAGCGGGGCTCCCCGCGCCATCGGCCCCTACAGCCAGGCGCTGCGCGCCGGCGGCTTCCTCTTCACCGCAGGGCAGGTCGGCTTCGACCCTGCCTCCGGCACGCTGGTGGACGGCGGCATCGGCGAGCAGACCCGCCAGGTGCTGCAGAACATCCGTGCCATCCTCGAAGCCGGCGGCAGCGGCCTGGCGCAGGTGGTGAAGACCACCGTATTCCTCGTGGATATGGCCGATTTTGCCGCGATGAACGAGGTCTACGCCGAAGCCTTCGGTACGCACCGCCCGGCTCGCTCGACCGTGGCGGTCGCCGCGTTGCCGCGCGGGGCCCGGGTGGAGATCGAGGCGGTGGCCGCCGTCTGATGGGAGCGGATCGGGCCTGGTGGTCTGGCCGGTCTTCAAAACCGCGATGGAGACGCCTTCGGCGGCTCCGGTGGGTTCGATTCCCACACGCTCCCGCCAGCTTCCTGCTCGGCGCCGCGCTCGCCGTCGTCACGGCGCGCTCGGTCGTCGCGCAGGACTCCGCGGCTGTGGCACCACCGCCGCCAGCCGCCAATGCCGCACCCGACACCATCGCCGCCAGCCACATCAGCCCCATGGGCGCCTTCTGGCGCTCCTTTATCCTCCCCGGCTGGGGTCAGGCCAAGCTCAACCGCAGGCTCACCGGCGGTATATTTCTCGCGTGGGAAGGCGTCACCTTGGGTATGAGTCTCAAGACCCGTCAGGAGCTGGAATACCTCCGGCGCACCAACTCCGGCCGCGCGGAGGACAAGCGGCGGCAGCATGAGGACTGGCTGGTGCTGCTGGCCTTCAATCACGTCTTCGCCGGCCTCGAGGCCTATGTCTCGGCCCACCTGGCGGACTTCCCCGGCGACCTCGAGCTGCAGGCCACGCCGAGCGGCGTGGGCGGCTCGATGAGCATCCCCATCAGGATCCCATGAATCGCGCGCCCATCGGCATCTTCGATTCCGGACTGGGCGGCCTCACGGTGGCGCGGGCCATCTATCAATGCCTGCCTGGCGAGTCCACGGTCTATTTCGGCGATACCGCCCGGGTTCCCTACGGACCCAAGTCACCCGAGACGGTGCGCCGATACAGCCGGGAAATTCTGCAGTGGCTCCTGGAGCAGGGGGTGAAGGCCGTCGTGATCGCCTGCAACACCAGCACCGCCCACGCGCTCGACGTGCTGCGGGAGGAGTCGCCGGTGCCGGTGATCGGGGTGATCGAGCCCGGCGCCGCGGCGGCCGCGGCGGTCGGCGGGGAGTCTCCGATCGGCGTGATCGGGACTGCCGGCACCATCGCCAGCAACGCCTACGCGCGAGCCATCCACCGCTTCCGGCCCGAGGCCCGGGTGGAGCAGCGAGCCTGCCCTCTGTTCGTGCCGCTGGTGGAGGAGGGCTGGTTCGATCACCCCGCGGCCGAGCTGGTCGCCCGCGAGTACCTGGGGCCGCTGCACGCCGCTGGCGTGGGCACCCTGGTTCTGGGCTGCACCCACTATCCGCTGCTCAAGCCGCTGCTGCAGCGGGTGCTGGGAGAAGAAGTGCGCCTGATCGACAGCGGAGAGGAGACCGCGACCGCCGTGGCCCTGGCGCTTCGTACCGACGGACTCGCGGCGCCCGCCAACGCGGTGGCGACCCACCGATTCGCGGTCAGCGACGACGAGCCGCGCTTCCGTCAGATCGGCGCGCGCTTCATCGGCGATCGGCTGGGACGGGCGGAAGTGGTGCCGCTGGGCTGAAGCGGCGGAGCTCGGCGCCGCTCTCGTCGGCGACGGCATACTGAAAGCCCTCGAACCAGGCGCCGGGATTCAGGTAGCGGGCACCGCTGGGGGTGGTGGCGCAGGCGGCCCGGTGGGTATGCCCCATCACCAGCAGTCCCACCTCGGGCTCCCGGTCGAGCAGGGCCTCGGCCCAGGCCTGCTGGCGGCGGGCGGCCTCGGTGAGACGCCGCTCGTCCGGCGTGTGGTCTCCCAGATGCGGGCTCAGCCGATCCACCAATCGGAGGCCGAGCTCCGGGTGCAGGCTCCGGTAGACCGCGGCGGTGATCGGATGGTTGATGAGCCGGTGAAGCATCTGGGCACGCCAGCGCGGCTCGGTGAGCCCGTCACCGTGAATCGCCGCGACGGTGGTTCCCCCCAGCTGGAAGGTGAGCCGGTGGGGATGGAACCGGAGACCCAGGTCGCGCTCCCAGAAGTCTCCGCCCCAGCGATCGTGGTTGCCTCCCACCATCAGGACCGGGATCCGCTGCGCGGTCCGCTCGAGTGCGGCAGCGACGTGGAACCCTCGGCGGGGAATCACCCGTGAGTAGCTGTACCAGAAGTCGAAGAGGTCACCGTTGATGAGCAGACAATCGCCCAGCGTGGGGACCGTCTCGAGGAAGGCCAGCAGCGCGGCCTCGACGGCGGGCGGCGTGACGCCGAGGTGGGCGTCGGATACGACGATGAGGGTAGGGCCCGTCACGGCGGCAAAGATGGGCCGCCCGAGCGGTGATCGCAACCGATGACGCCGAGCCACGCTCCCTCCGACGTCTCCGAGATCGTGGTCCGGGTGAACTACTCCGAGACCGACCAGATGGGCGTCGTCTATCACGCTCGATACCTGGTCTGGCTCGATGTGGCCCGCACCGAGCACCTCCGGCAGTGCGGCATGAGCTATCGCGAGCTCGAGGCGGCCGGCCTGCGCCTCGC
>DASSML010000417.1:0-4686 GCA_035688895.1 Gemmatimonadales bacterium | reverse complement strand
CGACAGCACGTCGGTGGTCCCCAGCCGCGCCGCCCTCGAGGCGCGATGGAACCGGTTCGCGTCGTACGACGCGCTGAGCGACTCGATCGGCGACGATGGTGGCAAGCTGGAAGACGGTCCGGTGCGACTCGACGTCCGACCCAGCGGCGTGGCGGCCTATCAGTCCCACATCGCGTGGAGCCGGGCCGGGGCCGCGGTGGCGTGGATCAGCGTCGCCGCCGGTGAGCGGCTCGGGGCGGGACGCAGTCTCCACGACGCGTGGAGCAACCTGCTGGGCGCTTCCGCTCCCAGCATTCCCGGCAGTGCCCAGGCCACCCGACTCGACGAGGCGCGCCGCTGGCTGGAGCGCGCCGACTCCGCGCTCCGAGCCGGGGACTGGAACAGCTTCGGACGAGCCTGGACCGCCTTGCGCGACGCGCTCGGCGCGCGTCCCGATACGGTGGCACGGTGAGCTTGATCGCCTCCGGAGCCGGGACTAGCTTGGGGGGATTTTTCCGGGGGGCGCCGCGGTGAAGACGGCGGTGCTCGCCCTGGGCGGCAATGCGCTGAGCCGGCCCGACGAGCCGGCAACCGTCGCCAACCAGTTCCGCCGCGCGCGTGAGAGTGTGGCCCCGGTGGTGGAGCTGGCCCGGCAAGGATGGCGGGTCGTGGTGGTGCACGGCAATGGCCCCCAGGTCGGCGACTCGCTGGTGCGCAACGAGCTCGCACGCCGCATCGTGGAGCCGCTGCCACTGGGCATGCTGGTGGCGGAGACGGCGGGCTGGATCGGCTACATGCTGCAGCAGTCGTTGCTGAACGCGCTGGCGGCGGCCCGGGTGCGCCGGGATGTCGCCACGCTGATCACGCAGACCCTGGTCGACCGCTACGATCCGGCGCTGGCCACCCCCACCAAGCCCATCGGGCAGGCGCTCACCGAGGCCGAAGCCAACCGGCTGCGCGAGGCGGGACGCTCGGTGGGGCAGGACGGCGCGGGGCACTGGCGCCGGATGACGGCGAGTCCGATGCCGCTCGCGGTGGTGGAGCTGTCGCTGGTCCAGCAGCTGCTCGAGCAGGGTGCCATCGTCATCGCGGCCGGCGGCGGCGGTCCCCCGGTGTACGACGACCCGCTGCTCGGCCTGGAAGGCGTCGATGCGGTGGTCGACAAGGATCGCGTCGCCGCCATCCTGGCCCGCCAGCTCGGAGCCGACGCGCTGGTGATTCTGACCAACGTGGACGCCGTGTACGAAGGCTGGGGCACGCCCGCCGCCCGACCGATTCGGCGGCTCACCGTGGCCGAAGTCGAGCGGATGATGGCCGCCGGTGCGTTCGACGCCGGCGGCATGCGGCCCAAGGTCGAGGCGGCCGCCGGGTTTGCCCGCGACAGCGGCGGCCGCGCCGTGATCGCACACCTGGGCGCCGGGCCGGCCGCGCTGCGCGGAGAGTCGGGCACCACCATAGTGAGGGACACGTGAACCTGCACGAGTACCAGGCCCGCGCGCTGCTCAAGGCGGCCGGGGTGCCGATGTCCGACGGTGATGTCGCCAGTACCCCGACCGAGGCGGAGGCCATCGCCCGGCGCATCGGCGGCACCGTGGTGATCAAGGCCCAGGTGCACTCCGGCGGCCGCGGCAAGGCGGGCGGCGTCAAGCTGGCCCGCAATCCCAGTGAAGCGATGGACGAGGCCGCCCAGATCCTGGGTATGACCATCAAGGGCCTCACCGTGCACAAGGTGCTCGTGGTGCCGGCCTCCGAGATCGCCACCGAGAGCTACGTCGGGCTCATCATGGATCGCGAGACCCAGCGGCCCGTGTTCATGGTGAGCTCGGCCGGCGGGGTGGACATCGAGGAGGTCGCCGCCCGCACGCCGGAAAAGATCGTCCGCCTGCCGGTCGACCCGACCTACGGCCTGTTTCCCCACCAGGCGCTGAGCCTCGCCTTCGGCCTGTACCGCGATTTCGCCCAGGTGAAGGCCGCCGCCAAGATCATGGAGCAGCTCTACTCGGCGTTCATCGCCAACGGCGCCTCGTTGGCCGAGATCAACCCGCTGGTCACCACGCCCGACGGACGGGTGCTGGCCCTCGACGCCAAGATCGTCATCGACGACAACGAGCTCTTCTGGCGCCCCGACCTGGGCGTGTTGCGGGACGACTCGGCCGAGGAGCCCAGCGAGGCGGCGGCGCGGCGGGCCAACCTGTCGTTCATCAAGCTCGACGGCAACGTCGGTTGCGTGGTGAATGGGGCGGGCCTCGCCATGGCCACGATGGACCTGGTCAAGTACTACGGCGGCGAGCCGGCCAATTTCCTCGACATCGGCGGCAGCTCGAGCCCGGAGAAGGTGATCAACGCGCTCAAGATCATCACCGCCGATCCCAACGTGAAGGCGATTCTCTTCAACATCTTCGGCGGCATCACCCGGACCGACGACGTGGCCAACGGCATCGTCGCGGCCACCCGTCAGTTCAAGGTCAACGTGCCGATCGTCATCCGGCTCACCGGCACCAACGAGGCGGAGGCGATCCGCATCCTCAACGAGGTCGGGATGACGGCGCTGAGCGACATGGATCAGGCGGTGGAGCGGGTGGTGAAGCTGGTGCGGGGGGCCGCATGAGCATCTGGTCCGGCGCCGAGACCCGGCTGCTGATCCAGGGCATCACCGGACGGGAAGGCTCCTTCCACGCCCGGCAGATGCTGGAGTACGGCACCCAGGTCGTCGCCGGGGTGACCCCCGGCAAGGGCGGCCAGCGCTTCGAGAACAAGGTCCCGATCTTCAATACCGTGGCCGACGCGGTGCGGGAGACCGGCGCCAACGCGGCGGTCATCTACGTGCCGCCCATGGCGGCCGCGGCCGCCATCGTCGAAGCGGCGGACGTCGGCGTGCCGCTCATCGTCTGCATCACCGAGGGGATCCCGGTGATGCACATGAGCCGGGCGATGCCCTTCGTGCGGGCCCGGGGCGTTCGCCTGATCGGGCCCAACTGTCCCGGTCTCATCACCCCCGGCACCCGGACCAAGATCGGCATCATCCCGGGCAACATCTGCATCCCGGGGCGGGTCGGCCTGGTCTCGCGCAGCGGTACGCTCACCTACGAGGTGGTGAACCACCTCACCCGGAACGGGATCGGCCAGAGCACCTGCGTCGGCATCGGCGGGGACCCGATCATCGGCACCAATTTCATCGACTGCCTCCGCGGCTTCCAGGACGACCCGGAGACCGACGCCATCGTGATGATGGGCGAGATCGGCGGCACCGACGAGCAGCAGGCGGCCGGGTTCGTCCGCCAGTACGTGAAGAAGCCGGTGGTGGGGTTCATCGCCGGCCAGACCGCGCCCAAGGGGCGCCGCATGGGACACGCGGGCGCCATCATCTCGGGCAGCTCGGGCACCGCCGAAGAGAAGATCGCGGCGTTTGAGGCGGCCGGCATCGGCGTCATGAAACGCCCGGTGGATGTGGTCGAGCTGCTCAAGCAGCGGATGAAGTAGCCTTTCCCCTTACACGCACCTTCGGAGATTTTCGACCTTGGCCACCCCCACCCTCACGCTCGGCATCGTGAAGCCCGACGGCGTCGCCGGCGGCAAGGCCGGCAAGATCATCGCGCACATCGAGCAGGCCGGCTTCGTCGTGCGGTCGGCCCGCCTGGTCCGGCTCACCCGCGCCGAGGCCGGCGCGTTCTACGCGGTCCACCGGGAGCGGCCGTTCTATCGCGACCTGGTCGAGTTCATGACCAGCGGTCCCTGTCTCCCGATGGCGCTGGAGCGTGAGGATGCGGTCGCCCACTTCCGCACCGTGATCGGCGCGACCGACCCCGCGGAGGCCGCGCCCGGAACGATCCGGAAGCTGTTCGCCGAGTCCAAGGGCAAGAACGCGGTGCACGGCTCGGACAGCCCGGAGAACGCGGCCCGGGAGATCGGGTTCTTCTTCAGCGAGGGAGAGCTGGCGGGGCTCTGGGGATAGGAGCGCGGAAGGGGGAAAGGGGAAGGAGGAAGGGAAGCGCGAGAGGCTCCTCGCATACCCCCTTCACCCTTCCCCTTTCCCCTTTCCGCCCTGGCCTCGCACCTTGCTTCAAGTCGTTGTCCCGGCTACCTTAAGCGGCTATGCTGCGAGTCGACATCCGGGACCTCCAACGGGGTCCCGTGCGGACCGTCGGCGAGCTCCCTCCCGATGATCCCACCTTCGCGGGCTTGGAGCTCGACCTGGCGGGTCCGGTGCAGGTGAAGGGGCAGTTGCAGGTCACCGGCGACGGCGAATATCTCTGGCGCGGGCAGATCCACGCCCTCCTTCGAGGCGAGTGCCGCCGCTGTCTCACGGACGTACTGGACGAGGTGGACGTCGAGGTCGACGCCGCCATGTTCAGTACCGATCCCGAGGCGGCGGACGATCCGGATTTCTACCCGCTCCCCGAGCGGGCCAGCGCCGTGGACGTCGGGGCGGTGGTGCGGGAAGAGTTGGCCCTCGCCACTCCGGGACAGTTGCTGCTCTGCCGCGATGAGTGTGCTGGACTCTGCCCCAAGTGCGGGGCCGACCTGAACGCGGGACCCTGCGCCTGTCGCACACCCGCCGAACCTGTCTGAGGATATTATGGCCGTTCCGAAGCGCCGGACTTCCAAGTCGAAGAAGCGTCTGCGCCGGGGGCACCACACCGGCGCCGGCATCCGGACGCAGGCGTGCCCGCGCTGCGGATCGCCCAAGCTCCCGCACCGGGTCTGCGA
>DASSML010000416.1:0-7930 GCA_035688895.1 Gemmatimonadales bacterium | reverse complement strand
GCAGATTCGCCTGCGCCGCTCCCGGCGGGCCAATACCCGCCAGAAGGCCGAGCAACCACCCCGGCCACGCAACGCGGACCATGGGCGCTCCTCTGCTGACAAGGGTCGAACGGTAGGCACCTCCGTGCTGGACGGGATACTGATGGACGTTACCGCGGAAAATGGGGGACCGTAGGAAGCAGTGTCAAGGCGACTTACGTGTAACTCGGAGCCGGCGCACGTCGCCGACGCGGACGGTCAGCCCCTTCCCGTCCGCCCATTCCAGGAGCGGGATGAGGTACTTCCGGCTGATCCCCAGACGCTCCCGCACCGCCGAGGGGACGATGTCGGCGTCCTGCCCGAGCTCGGCGAGCGTCTGGGCGAAGCGGTCGAGCGCCGAGCGGGTGTAGTAGCGATCCCGCTCCACTGCTTCCACCCGGCCGCTCGCGGCGGCCAGGCGAAGGAGCGAGCCCAGGTCTCGGCGCCCCGTCGCGGCCTCGAGCTCGGCCAGGCTGGGCGGGCTGAGAGACGCCTGTTCCAGAATGCCGACGATGCGGTCCACCTCCGCATCGCCGCCCTCGATCTTGGGTGCGAAGCCGGCCAGTGCCGCGATCCCGTCGCGCTGTCGGATCTTGCCGGCGCGGGTGAGATCTCCGAGCGCGGCCTCCACCACCGGTTCCGGCGCTCGGAGTGCGTGGCGAAGCGTCTCGAGCGGCATACCCCGCTCGCTGGGCTGCGCCCGGTGGAAGCGCCGGACCTGCTCCAGGGCCTTGGTACCGAGCGCCTGCACCACGTCGTCGAGGACCCAGATGCCGTCCGCTTCGCGTGCGCCACGCAGCTCGCGCGCCACCGCCGCGGCCGCCTTGGGCGGCATGCCCAGCAACAGCGGCAGCGCGCCCTGAGCCACCCCGGCCGGTCGCCGACTCAGCAGCGCGTGCAGACGCTCCCCGGGAGTCGACGCCGAGAGGCCGGCGGGCCACGCCGCGCGCCGGGGCGGTGGCAAAGGATCCAGAACCACGCCGCCACCGATGGTCGTGACCGGGCTGTAGCTCCGGATCACGAGGCGGTCGCCCCCTCGAGCCGCAACCCAGGCCTCGAGGGCGAGGCGCGCGAGTCCCCGCCCGCCCGGTTCGATCGCGGAGCGAGGATGGACCCGGGCCAGGACCTCGGCCGTCCCGAGGTGGACGCGGACTCGGGTACGGGGGGTGAGCGCCCGCGGCGCGGACGCGTCGAGCGAGAGCTCCACATCGAGCGCGGAGGTGGACTGCCACGGGTCGCCGGCCCGGACCAGCACCTGCCCGCGGCGTACGGCGTCGCGCGCGATGCCGGCGATGCCCACCGCGGTCCGCGCGCCCGGCTCGCTCTGGCCGGACGGGTGGCCGAACATCTCGACTGATCGCACCCGTCCCTCGACCCCTTCGGGCAGCAGCACGACGGCGTCGCCCACCTCGACCCGCCCAGACCAGCTCGTGCCGGTGACCACCGTGCCGACGCCCGCGACCGAAAAGGCACGGTCGACCGGGAGCCGGAAGAGGTCCCCGCTCGGACGGACCGAGGCGGTCTGGGCGGCGATGCGCTCGCGTAGCTCGGGCAGTCCCTGGCCGGTTCGCGCCGACACCGCGATCGGCGGTCCGAATGCCACCGGCGACCTGGCCAGTCGCTCCGCCACCTCGAGCAGAACCAGCTCCAGCCATTCCGGGTCGACCAGGTCGGCCTTGGTCACCACCGGGATGCCGACCGGCACGCCGAGGTGCTCCAGCACGGCGAGGTGCTCGGTGGTCTGGGGCATGACGCCTTCGTCCGCGGCGACGACCAGGAGCGCCACGTCGATGCCCGACGCGCCTGCCACCATGGTGCGCACGAAATCCTCGTGTCCCGGCACATCCACGATGCCCGCCACCCGGCCGGAGCCCAGCTCCAGCGGCGCGAAGTTCAGATCGATGGTGATGCCCCGCCGCCGCTCTTCGGCGAGCCGGTCCATCGCCCGGCCCGTGAGCGCGGTGACCAGGGAGGACTTGCCGTGGTCGATGTGCCCGGCGGTGCCGATGATCATGCCGCCTTCCAGGGTCGGCTGAGCCAGAACTCCAGCGCCGGCAGGTCCGCCCCTTCGGCCAGATGGTAGCGGATGTAGCGAGCGAGCAGTCGCCGGTGGGACTCGGCGTGGCGCCGATCGAGCACCGGCAGCGGCGCCTCGGGGTCGAGCAGCGCCGCGAGATCGGCCCGCGCCTGCTCCGGCAGGCGGGTGGCGCCTTGCGCCGCGGCGCAGGTGGGACAGAGCGCCCCGCCCTCCCTGGTGCTGAACGCCATCCCTCCCTCGGCGATCTCGAGGCCGTCGCGGACACAGGCATCGAGCGAGGGCTCGAATCCCAGGACCGAGACCAGTTGCCAGACCACCCGGAATCCCAGCGGCTCAACCGCCTCCGCCGGGACCTGCTCCAGCAACGTCAGGGCATCGCGCAGGCGGTCGTAGCTCTCGGGATGCGGGTCCGGCGGCGCGAAACGGACCATCACTTCCGCGAGCACCGAAGCCGTGGCATAGCGGTCGAGGTCGGTCGCCAGTCGGTCGTGGAGGTGGAGCAGGTCGAACGCGGTGAGCGTGTGGAGCTCGCGGTGCTCCTTAGTGAGCAGCTGCGCCTGGCCCTCGCTCAGGAGCTGGAGCGCGGCGCCGAACCGGCTCCGGGGGCGCAGTGCGCCCTTAGCGATGGCGCTCTGCACCCCGTGGTCGCGGGTGGCGAGTCGTACGATCTTGGAGGTCTCGCTATAGCGCAGCGTCGAGAGGACGATGGCGGGAGTGGTGACCAGCGGCATCGGTCATTCGGCTCGACGGCCGCCCTCGGCGAGGACGACCTCGAACTCGCCGCGGCAGCCCCGGGTCGCCCAGATGCTGGTGCCGGCGTGGCCCCAGGTGTCGCCGCTCAGACATTCACCCTTCCCCAGATCCTGCCGCAGCCGCATCGATGCGACCGGCCCGCCGGCGGAGCAGGTCGCCTGCCGGCCGGTGAAGGTGCCGCAGGTGATCACCCGGGTGGCGCCGCTAGGCTGGCCGACCGGCCGCCGTCGCATCGGACGGTAGGTCACGTCGAACTCCCCCTGGCAGCCCCGCGAGGTCCAGACGAAATCCGCCGTATGGCCCCAGCTGTTCGGTTGGCGGCAGCGTCCGGCGCTGTAGTCGGCAACGAGGCGGGACGCGGTGACGGCTCCGCCCACCGGACAGCTGGACTCCCGCCCGTCCGAGGAGCCACACGTGATCCGGCGGGTCTCGGAGCTCGCTTCGGCGGGCTTGGCGCCGTGGTAGCTGACCTCGAACAGTCCGCGGCAGCCCCGGTCGGTCCAGATAAGGGTGTCGGCCGAGCCCCAGGTCGTGCCCTGACGGCAACGACCGCCGCTCCGGTCCTCCACCAGTCGGACACCGGTCGCGATACCGCCCGTGGGGCAGGTCGTGCGCCCGCCCTCGGAGCCGCAGGAAAACCTGCGCACCTGGGGAGACACCACCTGGTCGCGCTCGGGCCCGCCGACCTCGAACTCCCCTCGACATCCCCGGTCGACCCAGATGGCCCGCTCGACCGTGCCCCAGCCCCGGCCTTCTTCGCACGCTGCCTTGCTGATGCGCTGGACCAGCCGCACGCCGAAGCGGGTGTCGGCCGGACATTCCGCGCGCCCGCGGTCGGCACTGGCGCACACCACCCGCTCGCCGATGTTGGCGAACGGATCCCCGGCCTCGAATGCGCCACGGCAGCCCTGGTCCACCCAGATCGCGTTGCGCTCGAATCCCCAGGTCTCGCCCTGCAGGCAGGGAGCCTGGGAGAGTTGTCGCACCAGCCTGGCGCCCCGCCAGGTCAACGCGGCCTGACATCGGGTCAGACGTCCGTTGCTCTCGCAGGTGACACTCTGCCCGTCGCTGAGCTGTGCCCGTGCCGGACGGACACCGGCTGCGCCCGCCAGGAGCGCGGCGGCAAGCAGAAGGCCGCGGATCATGGCCGGCTCCGGGCCAGCAGGCCGTCATCGCTTCCCGTCGCGTCCTGGCTCACCTTGACCACTCGGGCGGGACCGGGGCAGCGGCCGAGCGGCAGGCTGTCGATCTGCTCCAGCTCCTCGTTCAGCACATGGGCGAGGCCGTTCCCGGCGGCACAGTCGCCGGCCGAGATGGCGTAGAGCCGGCGGTCGCTGTCCACCGCGACACCGGAGTTGGACACGATCGCCACCCCTTCCCCGACGCCGCGCACCACGGCGTTGCTGTCGGTGTTGAACTCGAGCACGCCTTCTCGGAGCGAGCTCACGAACACACGCGCGCCACCGTCGGTGGTGAGGTCGCCCGGCGTGGTGCCGAGCCCCGCGAAGCTCGCGGTCTCGACCCGGGCCAGCGGATCCACCGCCGACAGCCGGCCGTCGGCCAGTCCAGGCGTTCCCCGGCTTACCACGTAGAACTGTCCGTCGGCGGCCGGCGTGGCGAAGGCCGCCCCGCCCGGTCCGGCGAGGGCGATCGAGTCCACCCCGGACGCCGGGCGATTGGTGGCTGGGTCGAGCACCGTGATCCAGCTGGGCCCGAGCGGGACCCCGTTGGGATCCACGTTGCCGTTGAGCACGAAGATCCGCCCCCGGACGAAGATGATCCCCAGCGGACGGACTCCCACGGGGACTTCCTCCGTCGTGCCGTCCAGATAGTTGACCCGGGATACGGTGTTGAGGCCCGGGTTGCCGACGTAGGCGATAGAGTCATTGATCACGGCCACGCCGGTGGCCCCCGATCCGGTCGGGAGCGGGATGCGATCGAGCAGTGTCCGCTCCCGAAGGTTCACCACCGCCACCGCGTTGGCCGGGCCAAGCGGCACGAGGGCAACCTCGCCCCGGGCGGCCACGCTGTTGGGGCGGGAGCCCACCCCGCCGAGCGCCACATGCCTGGTTGGCCCGGGCGGGTCGATCGGCACGATGCTCAGCGTATTGCCCCGGGTGTTGACGGCGAGCAGAACTTCCTCGGGCGCGGGTGCGGGCGCATTGGTGTCGGCGCAGGCGGCGAGGAGGCCTGCGGCGAGAACGAGGAGCGCCCGGGGGGTCGCTCCGGTCCACCGGACTGGACGAGGCATCCCCAAAGTTACCCCCCTTCGCCTCGTCGCAAGGGAACGACCTGGGGCGACCCATCGGACCAATGGGTGACAGCGACCGGCCATTGGAACACCCGATCGAGCACGTCCCGGCGCAGCACCTCCGAGGGGGGACCCTCGGCGGCGATCCGGCCGCGGTCCAGGAGCACCATGTGATCGGCGAATCGCGCCGCCAGGTTGATGTGATGGGTGATGACCAGGCCGGCGAGTCCGCCGTTCACCAGGTGCCGGATGAGCTCGAACAGCTCCATCTCGTGCCGAACGTCGAGCGACGCCGTCGGCTCGTCCAGCACCAACACCTCGGGTTCCTGCGCCAGCGCCCGAGCCACCCGCACCCGCTGCCACTCGCCACCGCTCAGAGTATCGACCGGACGCCCGGCGAGGTCGGCGACATCGCAGCGGGCCAGGGCAGCCGCCACCACGGCGCGATCCGCGGCCCGGGGCGCCGCGAGCGGGCCGAGGTGGGCGTAGCGGCCGAGCATGACGGCCTCCTCGACGGTAAGGGCGAAGGTCACCTCTTCGCGCTGCGACACCACGGCCATGATCCGGGCCAGGGCCGGACGGCTCCAGCTCGCCACCGCGCGATCCCGGAGCAGCACGCTGCCCGACGCGGGCACCACGAGGCCGGCGAGGGCCCGCACCAGCGTGGTCTTTCCGCTGCCGTTCGGCCCGACTACCGCCAGCAGTCGTGACGGCGCCACGCCGCAGCTGACCCCGTCGAGCGCGGGCGCGGGCAGACCGCGGTAGCGGACGCCGACCGCTCTGGCCTCGAGGATCACGTGAGAGTCCGGCGCAGCAGGAGGGCGAACACGGGCACCCCGACCAGCGCCGTGATCACGCCGACCGGGAGCTCGAGCGGGCGCACCACGGTGCGCGCGACCACGTCGGACAGGACGAGAAAGCTCCCTCCCACCAGAAACGCCAGCGGCAGGAGCGCGCGGTGGAGTGGCCGGGCCACGGTGCGCACCGCGTGGGGGACCACCAGTCCTACGAAGCCGATGATGCCGCAGGTGGCCACGCTGGCCGCGGTCAGCAACGCCGTGCATCCATAGACCAGCCGTCGGGTGCGATCCACCTCGGCCCCGAGGTGGTGGGCGGGCTCTTCGCCCAGGGCGAGCAGGTCGAGGTCGCGCGCGCTCCAGACCAGGATGCCCAGCGGCAGCACCGCGTAGGCCGCGAAGACCTCCAGGGCCTGCCACGAGGCGCCGCCGAAGCCTCCAAGCAGCCAGAGAAAGGCGTTGCGCACCGCCGCCGTATCGGCCAGCACGATGATGGCGCTCATGAGCGCTCCGGCGAACGCGCCGACGACGACGCCCGCGAGCAGGAGCACCCGGGGGTCGAGGCGGCGGCCCGCCACCAGGGTCAACCGGTACACCAGTGCGATGGCGGCGAGGGCGCCGAGAAAGGCCGCGACTGGGACCGACCAGGCACCGCCCGAGCCGCTCGCGAGCGCGAGGACCGCGCCGAGTCCGGCGCCGCCCGACAGTCCCAGCAGGTACGGCTCCGCGAGGGGATTCCGGATCATGGCCTGGAGCGCGGCGCCGCAGACGGCGAGGCTCCCGCCGACCAGGAAGGCGAGCAGCACCCGCGGCGCCCGCAGCTCGCGGATGATGGTGGCGGAAGCCGGATCGGTGCCAAGGAGCCCGCGCCAGACGTCGCCGAGCGCGAGCGGCACCGCGCCGGCGGCGAGGCCGAGGGCCAGGGAAATCACGACGGTGGCGGCGAGCGCGACCACCCAGGCGCGTCTCACGGCGTTGCCGCGCCGAGGCGAGCCGCGAGCTCCCGAATCGCAGCGGGCGAGCGGGGCCCCGGCCGGTTGAACTCCGATCCGGTGACCCGCAGGAATCGGTGCTCCCGCACCGCGCGCACTACCTGCCATTCGGGGCGCCGGGCGAAGGACGAGGGCCCGTCGGTCGTGGTGAAGATGAAATCGGGGTCGCGGGACGCGACCGCTTCGATGCTCACCGGTCCGGCCGATGTCGCGACATCCCCGAAGAGGTTGGCGCCGCCCGCTCGCTCGACGAGCTCATTGAGAAAGCTGCCCCGGCCGATCGTCATCGGGGGTTGCTCCCACACCAGCAGCAGGACCGTCGGTCGGTGGCCTTCACGAGGCGTGACGGTGGCCGAGGCAAGCGCGGTATCGAAGGCCGCCGCGAGGGAATCGGCGGAGCCGGACCGTCCCGTCAACCTCCCGAGCAGACGGCCGATCCGGTCGACGTCGGCCAACCGGTCGGTGTTCATCCGAAGCGTCGGAATCCCGAGGCCCCGCAGTCTGGCCGACACGGCGGCGTGCTGGGCCGAATTGTAGAGCACCACGAGGTCGGGCCGGGCGGCGAGGATCGCCTCGACGTTGGGATTGATGCCGTCCCCCAGATTGGGGACTCGCGCCGCCGCCGCTGGATAGTCGCACCAGGTAGACCGGCCGACGACGGCGTCACCCGCGCCGATGGCGAACAGGAGCTCGGTCGTGGCCGGAATGAGCGAGACCACCCGATGGGCCGGCGCGTGGACGGCGACGCTGTCTCCGGCGTCGTCGACTACGACGGTCGCCGTGGGGGCCGGCGCCGGCCGGCCGCATGCGAGAGTGCCCAGTAAGGCGAGCGAGGGCAGAAGGCGCCGAGTCATCGGGCGGCAAGCGCGACGGCGAGCTGGGCCTTGAGGCTCGTGCGGCGCTCCTGGTAGGCGGACCACTCGTCCGGCGGGGTATCGGCTTCGCGTCCGGCGTACCGCGCATCCAGCTCGGCCAGCGCCTCGAGCAGCTGCGACGGATCGACCGGACCCGGGGCAAGCGCCGGCGAGGAGCTCCGGCGGCGCAGCGCCCACCAGGCGGCCGCTCCCAGGCCGAGCGCCAG
>DASSML010000415.1:0-5287 GCA_035688895.1 Gemmatimonadales bacterium | reverse complement strand
CCTGGGATCCGGAGGGCGAATCCTCGCCGGCATCCTGGCCACGATCTGGATTGCCGCCGGGCTCGCGGCGCTGACGATCGGCCTGTGGCTCCGGCCGGCGCCCCTTCTCGTGCTGCTCGGTCCGTTGGCCCTGGCGTACGGCTGGCTCTGGGTACGAGTGGCCCGGACCGGACGACGACTGCAATGGCCCACGCGGCGTCGGCGCGGGCCATGACCCCGAGGGTGCCATGATCACGCCCACTCCCGACGGCGGGCACTGGGCCTAGGGCACCTCTGCATGTCGCGAATCGCCGTGGTCTCCGCCGCCCTCCTGGTGTTTGCCTGTGCTTCGGCGGGGGCGCAGACGCCCGCGGGCGAGCTGCTCTGGGTCCACGGCGGTCCCTATCGGCTCAAGACCGGTCTGTATCGAGCCGCCAAGCTGGGCCCCACACCGGTTCTCGTCGTCGTTCTCCATGGCGACGCTCCCAACAACCAGCCGGACTACCAGGACACTTTCGCGGCCCGCGTCGCGGCGGCGAACGCCGACGTGATCGCCGCCGCGCTCCTGCGCCCGGGGTATACCGATCCTCAGGGTCACACCTCCGAGGGAGAGCGGGGGCAGACGACCGGCGACAACTGGAATGCGAGGAACGTGGACGCCATCGCCGCCGCGATCGACTCCCTGCGCCTGCGGTTCAAGGCACGCCGGGTCGTCGCAGTCGGGCACTCCGGTGGCGCGGCGATCACGGCCAACATTCTGGGACGCCACCCCGACCTGCTCGATGCCGCGCTGCTGGTCTCCTGCCCCTGCGACGTGACGCGGTGGCGCGAGCACATGCTCGAGAAGACGGGCTTCGCCGGCTTTCAGGGAGCGATCGTCACGGTGTCGCCCATCGATCTCGTGAACGCAATCGGCGAGGGTACCCGGATCGACATGATCGTCGGAGCGCAGGATGACGTCGCTCCGCCAACCCTGAGTCAGGAGTATCGCGCGGCCGCGACCCACCTGGGGAAGCGCGTCCACCTGACCGAGCTGCCCGGGAAGGGCCACGAGATCCTGCTCGACCCGGCTGTGCTGCCGGCGGTCACGCCGCTCCTGCACTGAAGTGAGGCAGCATAACCCGTTCTACGATAATGGGTTGACGCGGCCTTGTCGCATTCCCGGCGATTCCCGCCGCGCTTTTCCCCTTCCGCAGGTCGGCCCTCGGTCGTAGCCTCAAAGGACCCCCATTTCGCTCGCTGGCGTCGCGGCGTACCCAGACCTGGAGAGCCCCGATGATTCGGCTACTTCTGCTCCCGTGCCTGCTCTTGGCAGGCGCCCAGTCCGCGAGCGCCCAGACGGCGTCAACCGGTCTGCGCGGACCGGCTCCGTCGCAGCTTTTCGCGTTTGGAGCCAGGCCTGCCCCCGTGGCGACGCGAGACACCGTCGCGAAGACAATTCCGCCGACCCAATGGAAGTCCGGTATGCTGATCGGCGGAGGCCTCGGTGCGCTGATGCTGGGATATGCGGGCAACGCGCTGTGCAACGATGGTGACGGGGGGTCGGACGGCAGTTGCTTCGGTCCGACAGTCGGCTCGGCACTGCTCGGCGCGGCGGTCGGAGGGACCGTGGGGGCATTGATCGGCGGGATGGTCCCGGAGCGTTAGGCAACGGGTCGCCGGCCACCGGGTCCGTAGCACGCTGTAGCGCCGAAGGCAGATCGATGCCCCACCGATGAGGCGTGCGCTGAACGGAGGTGAGCCGATGAGGCTGGCAGCCGTGGCTCTTTGCAGCCTGATGCTGGGAACCGGCGTCCCCTGCGCCGCTCAGGGCCTGGCAGGTCCCGACTCGGCGCTCGCGAGAGCTCGCGTGGCCGCCGACGCCTGGCTTGCACTGGTCGATGGCACCCAATACCAGGCCAGCTGGGACAGTGCCGCCGCGCTCTTTCGCGCGGCCGTCTCCCGGTCGGCCTGGGAAACGTCCCTGCTGCGAGCGCGGGCGCCGTTCGGCCCGGTGCGTCAGCGGACCCTGCTAACCGCCGCCTACCGGACCGAGCTCCCGGGTGTGCCGCCGGGGGAATACGTCGTCATGCAGTATGAGGCCGACGTGGCAGGTGACCGCAAGGTGGTGGAGACGGTGACGCCGATGATCGAGCGCGACGGCCGGTGGCGGGTGTCGGGGTATTACATCCGCCCCCAATGATCTGAAGTTGGGTTGGGATGGTCGCTGACGGCGTCGGCTAGATTCCTGTAGAGAGGTGCAATGCATACCCTACGGCTCACGCTCGCGCTCGCACTGCTGCCCATGGCGACGGCCTCGTCGCTTCTCGCCCAGGAAGCCCCAGTCGCACCGGATTCGGCCGCCGTCCAGATCCGCCTCGTCCTTCGCGCGTTTTACCTCAACTACGCGGCTCAGAACTGGGACGCCCTGGCCGCATATGTGCTATCGCCCAAGCTGCTAGAGAGGCGAGGCGCCGCGGGAGACTCACAGATGGTCGCTCGGGACCGGACGCGGAGCCGAGGCTCGTCGCTTGAGGTGGCTCTGCCGGCTTGTCCATCGAACGCATCCCCCATCATCGACGACGCGGCCATCCGGGTCGACGGAGACTGGGCGGACGTGTCGGTGCCGCGCTGCAGCGGGAGCGTTCCCGGCGTGGACCAGTTCGGCATGCTCTACTTCGAGAACCGGTGGCGATTCATCTACACCGACATGTTCGAAGCCCAACCGGCGCCCGAGACCGCGGCACGGTGACCCTTACTCTGATCCCGATCGGCCGGGTGCAGTCTTCCCTCCGCCGGCCTGCGGAGGCGCCCAAGCAGGGGTACGAGGGGGCGCCGGACGCCCGGGTGCGGATCGAGCCCCGGTTTCTCGACGGGCTCGACGGAATCGCCGCCGGGCAGGACATCCTGCTGCTCACCTGGCTGCAGCAGGCGGATCGAGAGGTGCTCGCCGTGCACCCGCGGGACGATCTCTCCCAGCCGCTGACCGGGGTCTTCGCTACCCGCTCGGCGGACCGACCCAATCCTATCGGCGTGCATCGGGTCAAGGTGCTGGTGGTCGAGGCGGAGGGAACGCTGCTGGTCCAAGGACTGGAGGCGATCGACGGAACGCCGGTCATCGACATCAAGCCCGCGCTGGCCCGGGCCGGCGGCTGGTGAAGCGTGGGGGCGATGAATGTGGGAAGGGTCGCCGCGCTCGCGGCGATGAGCCTCGCGGGACACGCCTGCGGTGAGACCACGGGTCTGGCGGTTTCCGCCGGAGGTCCTGTCACCGGAGTCGTCAGGGGCACGATCACCGAGTGTGGAATCCCGGCTGCCGGCGTGCGTGTGATCCTGCATGTCCAGCAGGCGGCGGTGGGACAGGCCCGCCCGGTCAACACGGATATCGGCCCTGACACGACCGACGATCGGGGCGAGTACCTGCTGGACGTGGCGCCGGGGTTCGGGGTGCCCGGCGCGGCGGAGGTGCAGCTGCGGCAGTCCGACGATGGCGATTCGGCCGACCTGGCGAGCGGCGTGCTCGAGTTGAGTCTGGGGCAGCCCGCGCGCGATACGCTTCAGCTCGACGCGGATCTGGCGAAGGCGCCCAGGGCATGCTCCGTAGCCGAAGGGCATTCCGGCTCGTAGATTCGGCACCATGTCACGACGCGCCAGAGAGGCCCGGCTCCGATCGGAGTTCGCCGACCTCTATCCCTACCTGAAGCCCAATGTCTGGGAGTCCGCTGCGGTCCTGGCCGATCGGGTCGTCGCGCACCTGCTCGGCCGACCCGACGGTCATTTCATCACCGGCGACCGGGCCCTCGACCCGGTCCACTTCGAGTTCCGCGGCACCCAGGCTCGCCCGAAATTCCTGCGATCGCGGCGGGACGACACCTGATGACGGCCTAACGCGCCGGCATCGTCCAGGTCGTCCCCACCGTCGTCGGCAGCACCCGCCAACCTTCGTCCCCCGCCGCCGCGAGCAGCCGGCGCACCGGCTCGTCCACCGGCTCGCGGCTGAGCCGGAAGGTGGAGTGGTGCACCGGCAGGATCCACGTCGCTCCCAGCGACCGGAACATTCGCCAGGCCTCCTCGGGGGACGCGTGGTTGGCGATCCAGGGGTCATACGCCCCGATGGGCAGGATGGCGAGGTCCACCCGGGTCGACTGCCCCAGCCGAGCGAAGGCGTCGGTATACGCGGTGTCGCCGGCGAAGAGGACGGTCACCCCGCCTCGGCTGAGCAGATACCCGCCGTAGCCCCGATGCTGGTCGTGAATCATGCGGGCGCCCCAGTGCCGCACCTCGACCGAGGTGATCTCCAGGCCGGCCACCTCGACCGTCTTCCCCCAGGCGAGCTCCTCCACCTGCCGGAACCGCCGCACCAGGTCCCGGTTGCCCGGCTGCACCACCACCGGTGTCCGACGGGGCAGGGCGCCGAGCGTCCCCAGGTCGGTGTGGTCCATGTGGGCGTGGGAGAGGAGCACCAGGTCGAGCGGCGGGAGCTCGCGGGCCCGGAGCGCAGGTGGCGCCAGCCGACGGGGCCCGAGCTTGAGCGGGCCGCGGCCGATGCCCACGCGGGTCTCCAGCGCGGGATCGGTCACGATCCGGCGGCCGAGGAAGTTGAGCAGGACTGTGGCGTGCCCGAGCCAGGAAAGGGTGAGGCGGTCGTCGGGCCAGGTATGTGGATCGGGAGAACTCCTCCGGGCGCCCGTGGCGCCCGATCGAGGTCCCTCGCTTCGCTCGGGATGACCAGCACGCTTCGAAGTCTTCACACGATCTGTCATGGTCCACCTATTGGGGTATCTTTCCGCGCGGACACCAGCCACGCGGGACTCACTCCGGAATCTACCCCATGCGCGTGATTCTCCAGCGGGTTTCCAGGGCGTCGGTGACGATCGACGGCCGCGTCGCCGGCGCGGTCGGGCGGGGTTTCTGCCTTCTCGTCGGTTTTACCCACGGCGACGCGGACTCCGCGGTGGACTGGATGGCCGAAAAGGTGGCCGGGCTCCGGCTCTTCTCGGACGCGGCGGGGAAGATGAATCTGGGACTCGACGAGGTGAAGGGCGGGGTGCTGGTGATCTCCCAGTTCACCCTCTATGGCGACACGGCCAAGGGCCGCCGGCCGTCGTTCATCGACGCCGCACGGCCCGAGGTGGCGATACCGCTGTACGAGCGATTCATCACCGCCCTCCGCGGGCGCGGGCTCGAGGTCGCCACCGGCGAGTTCGGCGCCGACATGCTGGTGGAGATTCACAACGATGGACCCGTCACCCTGATCCTGGACCGCACCGGATGACCGAGCCGCTCACCCTCGCTTCGTCTTCTCCCCGCCGCCGGCAGCTGCTGGAGA
>DASSML010000414.1:0-3515 GCA_035688895.1 Gemmatimonadales bacterium | reverse complement strand
GCCAACATGCGGGTGGTGAAGGTCTCGTGCGCCGCGTCGCACTTGGCCTTGGCCGCCTTGTACGCCTCGGAGTCCCGCAGGTACTGCCCGTACGGCGTGTTCTCCTTCTTCGCCGCCTCGCGTTCGGCGTTCCCGGCCTTGAGTCCGGCGATGTACTGGTCGACGAGCTTCTCGTCCAGCACGACGGCCTCCTGGCCTCCGGCGCCGTTCCCGCCGGCCGCTTCAGCCGGAGCGGGCGCCGCGGCTTTCTGGGCCGCGGTCGTGTCCCCGGCCTTCTTGGCGGCCTCCGCCCCGGCAGCCTTCTCGGCCTTCTTCTTGAGGCCGCCGAACTGAGCGACTGCCGGCGTGGCGAGCGCCACGGTCAGGCAGGCGATGGCGAGCATCCGCACGATGCAGACGAGGCGCCGGGTGGGCGTGGACATGGATCCTCCAGAGTGGGTCGAAAACGCCAGTGGGTTCGTCGGTATGACGCGCCCAACGGGGCTCCATTCTCGGTCGGTCGGCGATGTGCGGTGGGTGGAAAGCGGTAATGTACCGCACGGGTGCCGGCCCGCCAGCGTTGCAGGGCGCGACAGGCGCCCACGGCGTGGTGCATCCGCGCCGACCCTCGACGTCTTATTCACTGCCATGCGCGACCAGCACCGCACCCGCTCGGACCTGTCCGTCGAGGTCACCGCCCTGCGCAAGCAGGTCGCGGACCTCAAGGAGGCCATGCTGGCGCGACGTCGGGTCGAAGACGCGCTGCGTCATGCGGAAGAGCAGCTTCGCACGCTGGCCGACTCGGCCCCGATCGGCCTCTGTCTCCTGCATGCCGACGGGACGCCGGTGGTGGCCAACCGGCCGTTCGCTCGTCTCCTCGGATACGACTCCCCGGCCGAGCTGCAGCGTATAGCGTCCACATTCGGGATCTTCGGCGGCCCGGCCGAGCTCGATCGGCTCCGCTGTACGTTGCAGTCCGGCTCTCCCGCCACCCTGCTGTTCCGTCGCAAGGATGGGCAGCGCGAGGCGCTCGAAGTCGTGGGCGCGGGGTGGGCCGAGGCCGGGCTCAACGTCGTGGCGGTGCGCCGCGACGATTCCGCCGCACTCTCTCGAGTTACGACCCGCTCGGCCTGACCCCTCCGACAACGCTATCTTGAGCGCATCTCCCACCAGGAGCTCGGATGGCTATGTCCCCAGTCCGCCGACTGGGCGCGCTCGCGGGTGTCGCGAGCCTCGCCTGCGGCGGCGCTTCCGCGCCGCCCGCCCCGGCGCCGCGAGCGGAGCCCGAGGCCGTCGCGGAGTTCTCGCCCACTGACACGGCCGCCTTTCTCCGGGTCCGCTTCGCCCAGGGAACTACCTCCGGCATTCTCGACGACAGCCTCGCGCCGGGCCGCGATCGGGGGTACCTGCTGGGGGCCCTGCAGGGTCAGGTGATGCTGGCGCATGCCATCGCCTGGCCGGCCGCGGTGGGGCAGGAGGGACCGGAGGCGCGGGTTCGGGTCTACCGGGCGTACGACGGCGTCGAGCTGGAGGCGCCCGGGCCGGATGGGCCGCTCTGGTTCGGCCATCTGCCCGGCACCGGCGACTACGTCATTCGAGTCACGGCGCCCGCCGAGCGACCCGTCAGCTACACCCTCGCGGTCCAGATTCCGCGCCGCCTGATCCTCGATCGCGGCCATCCGCAGAGCGAGGTCTCGGCTCGGGCGCCGTCACGCGCGCCGGTGGATTTCGTGGTGAAGGGCACCAAGGGACAGCTGCTGCGGGCGGAGCTCCGCGGCTCGCAGGTGGGGGGCGCGGCGCCGACGCTGCATCTCTACGGGCTGGACGACGGCGTGCAGCTGGCCCCGCTGGGCCAGCGGGGCCGGAGCTGGTCCGGCGCACTGCCTTCCGATCAGGACTACGTGGTGAGCGTGATTCCTCCGGGCGAAGGCGCCCAGTACGATCTCATCGTGGCCCTGCACTGATCCTCACCCGACCGTCTCGCCACCCAGGATCGGAAGCACCTCGCCGGTGATGTAGCTGGAGCAGACCGGTGCCGCCAGGAACACGTAGGCCGGCGCGATCTCCTCCGGCTGAGCCGGTCGCCGCATCGGGACGTCGCTCCCGAACTCCGCGACACTCTCGGCATCCTGATCCGCCGGATTGAGCGGCGTCCACACCGGCCCCGGCGCGACGCAGTTCACCCGGATGCCCCGCTCCACCAGGCTCTGAGCCAGCGACTTGGTGAAGGCGTGGATGGCGCCCTTGGTGCTGGAGTAGTCGAGCAGTTCCTTGCTGCCCTCGATTCCGGTGACCGACCCGGTGTTGATGATGGCGCTTCCCTTCCGCAGGTGCGGCAAGGCCGCGCGCGCCATGTAGAAGTAGCCGAAGATGTTGGTCCTGAAGGTGTGCTCCAGCTGCTCGTCGGTCAGCTGCTCCAGCGACGGCACGTGCTCCTGGAAAGCGGCGTTGTTGACCAGGATGTCGAGCTGGTCCAGCTCCCGCACGGTGGCTTCGATCGCCTCACGGCAGAACTCGGGGTCGGTCACGTCGCCGGGAATGAGCAGCGCCCGGCCGCCCTCGGCCTCCACCGCCCGGCGCGTCTCCTCGGCATCGGCATCCTCGTTTAGATACACGATCGCCACATCGGCGCCCTCGCGGGCGAAAAGCACCGCGACCGCCCGGCCGATCCCCGAGTCGCCGCCGGTGATCAGCGCCACCTTGTCCTCCAGCTTGCCCGATCCCCGGTATTCGGGGGCCTGATACCGCGGGCGAGGCTCGAGGTCGCGCTCGAGGCCGGGCTTGCGCTGGTGCTGCTCCGGGAGAGGCGGCTCGGGGTAGTCGCGCTGGCCAGCCTGCACCGCAGCGTCCTTCTTCGGTTTCTTCTTCTCGCTGCCGGCTCGGGCCGACTCGGCCGCCTGCTGCAGCTCCCGGTCAGAGTGCGCCTTGGCCTCGCCCGCCGCCTCGCCTGAGCGCGCGTGCGGCCCCGACCACCGTCCAGCCTTTCGATTGACCGCCACGACTTCCTCCTGAAAGCGCCCGCGTGAGTGGATGGTGATGATGGGCCTTCGCGCCCGGCCGGGATGTGACAGGCCTCACGCGCGCGAAACGCCGAAGCAGCCGGGTCCGTAGGGCCCAGCATCGCACGCTCCCCCGTTCCCGAGAGGTCTTCATGCGGTTGCCCCTCGCCGCTCTCGCGGCGCTCGTCGTCGCCGTTCCCGCCGCCGCCCAGACCGCGGCCGATTCCGCCGCCGTTCGCGCCACCGCCCTCGACTACGCCGAAGGCTGGTACGAAGGCAGCGCCGAGCGGATGAGCCGGGCGCTCCACCCCGAGCTGGTGAAGCGCATCGTGGTGTGGGACAGCACCACCAAGCGCAGCGTGCTGAACACCATGGGCGCGTCGGCGCTGGTGAATGCCGCCGGCCACGGCTACGGGACCAAGACCCCGAAGGAGAAGCAGGAAAAAGAGGTGCGGATTCTCGACCTGTATCAGAACGCCGGCGTCGCCCGGGTCACCATGGCCGACTGGGTGGACTACCTGCAGCTGGCCAAGGTGG
>DASSML010000413.1:0-2011 GCA_035688895.1 Gemmatimonadales bacterium | reverse complement strand
GCCGGCGGATGCGCTCACGCCTGGCGTACGAGTCCGCGCCGGAGAGGTGGAGCTGGAGATCAGCAAGCGCTGCGATCCGTGCGTGGTGCTCTACGGGCTGCCGTACGTCGGGCAGGAGCGCGGGGCGGCCTTCGTGCGGACAATGCTGGGCCGGCGGGGGTGGTTCGCGCGGGTGATTCGGGGCGGGGTGCTGCGGGTGGGGATGGGGATCGAGGGCCGGCTGGACCCCTCGCTTCGCTCGGGATGACGCCCTCAGCACCCGATCTGTCAGCCGGTCAACACCTCCGCCCCCACACAGCGTCCCCGCCCCGCGCGCTTGGCGGCGAGGAGCCGGGCATCGGCGGCCGAGAGCAGGGCCTTCGGGGAGGTCGCCTCCAGGTCGGCCGGCGTGCCGGCGATGCCGGCGCTGAAGTCCAGGACCACCACACCGTCGCCGTGCGGCATCGGCGCGCCGACGATCTCCCGGCGCAGCGCCTCGACCCGCGCCAACGCCGCCTCGGGGGCGGTGCCGGGCATCAGGACCACGAACTCCTCTCCGCCATAGCGCGCCACTATGTCGGTGCGCCGCATCGCCCGGCTCAGGCGTCCGGCCAGCTCGCAGAGCGCCCGGTCGCCCACGGCGTGGCCGTGCACGTCGTTGATGGCCTTAAAGCGATCGAGATCGAGCAGCACCAGCGAGAGCGCCTGGCCGCTCCGGGCCGAGCTCTCGAGCGCGGCGGCGAGGGCGCGGTCGAAATGGCCCCGGTTGTAGAGGCCGGTGAGCCGGTCGTGGGCGGCGAGATAGAGCAGCCGCTGGGCCCGGCGCACGATAGTCACCGCGAGAATGGTCGCGATCGCGAGCAGGATGAGCCGGGTGGCGAGATCCACCGGCCCGTACGGCCCCGACACCTCGGCGTACGCGGGGTCGGTCAGGTTGTAGTGGGTCGCGGCCCAGGCCCAGAGCCCGCCGTACTCGCCCAGCGCCAGGGCGCCGGCCACGAGACAGACCCGTGCATCGTAGCGGAGGCTGGTCGCGGTGATCGCCAGGAAATACATCTCGAAGGTGACCTTCGAGTTGAGCGCCACCAGCGGGCTGCCCACGATCAGGAAGGTGACCAGCGCCAGACTCACCAGCGACACATCGAGCGCGCTCGAGCCGAAGCCGATCCAGGGCCGCCAGGCGCCGCGCCTGAGCGCGACCCAGATGGCGAGGGCGATCACCGCCGCTCCCAGCGTCACGGCGAACCCGGTACGGTGAATCGGCTCGTCGGGATAGTGGGTGATGTTCCAGGTGGGCGCGATGAGGAGCAGCGCCATCGCCACGAGGCGCACCCGCGCCACCACCAGCTCACCCTCGATACCGGCCGCGGCGAGCGCCGGATCGGGACGGCCCCAGAGCGGCGGCGCAGCGGCGCCGACGGTGTAGCCCTCGGTGGTGGTGCGGAGCATGCGCAAACATAGTGACATGCCCCGCCGGTGCGAGACCAGCGCTCAGCGCTCGAAGGTGAACTCGGTCTCGTACTCTCCGTCGCCGTCGAAGTCGTAGATCATGTAGACGAATCCGTCGTCGAGGCCGCCCTCGATGTGGTCGCCGTAGGCCTCCGAGGCGAAGCTCAGGTCCTGGTTGTCGCGACCGTACTGCCCGTAGTCGTCCAGCTGCAGCGACTGGTTCTGCTCCACATGGTCGTAGAAGATCTTCATCTCCCATTGACCGTCCTGGCTCAGCCGGAGCGAACCGCTCTGGAAGTCCGCCGTCCCGAAGTTGTAGTCCTCGCTCTCGGGAAGGCCGTCCTCGTTGATGCCGACCAGGGTCCAGGTGCCGGCGATGCCGCCACCGCCCCCTGGGCCGGTGGGGTTATGGTCGCCGCCCCCGCAGGCGGCAGCCAGCAGGGTGAGGCCCAGCAGCGCGCTGCGTGGCATCCAGTGAGTCGTCTGCATGCTTCCTCCGTGGCTGGCCGCGGAGTCCGCGGCAGATGTGATCGTCCGTCCCCGGATCTAGGTACGCAGGTCCGGGGGGCCGATTCTCACGGAG
>DASSML010000412.1:0-5797 GCA_035688895.1 Gemmatimonadales bacterium | reverse complement strand
GGCCAACCCGAGCCCGGTCCCCTGCGCCTGCCGGCTGGCCGAGCTGTCCACCTGGCTGAACTCCAGGAACAGCTTGGGCATGTCCTCCGGCTGAATCCCCACCCCTGTGTCCGACACCGAGACCCATACCACGTCCCGCGTCACCATCCGCGGCTCCTCCCCGGCGCGCTCCGCGGGGAGCGGCAGCGGTGCATGGCTCGGGAGTGCGCGAAGGGTGATGCTGCCGCCGTCAGGGGTGAACTTGGAGGCGTTGGCCAGGAGGTTGAACAGCACCTGGCGAACCCGCACCCCGTCGGCCACGACGTGCAGGGGAGAGCCCAGGTCCAGATGGCACTCCTGCCGCTTGGCGCTGCGCAGGCTGGCCGTGTCGGCCACCGCTCCGGTGATCGCTTCCCGGAGGTCGGCGTTCACCAGCTCCAGCGTCATCCGGCCGGCCTCGATCTTCGACAGATCGAGGATACTGTTGATCAGCGACAGCAGATGACGGCCGTTCCGCAGCACGGCCTCGAGGTACTCGCGGTGCTGGGCCCCGAGCTCGCCGGCCTGGCCGGAGAGAATCAGGTCGGAGAAACCGATGATGGCGTTGAGCGGAGTCCTGAGCTCGTGGCTCATGTTGGCCAGGAACTCGCTCTTGAGTCGGTTGGCCCGGAGCAGCTCCGCGTTCTTGGCTGCCAGCTCCCGCTCGTTGCGCCGGCTCTCCTCCAACACCGCGGCACGGTCGAGTCCCACCACGACCTGGTCGCCCAGGGTCTGCAGCAGCTGGACGTCGGCGTCGCCGAAGGGCGCCCCGTCGCGCCGGTTGTAGACGCTGACCGTGCCGATGACCACGCCGGCGGAGCGAAGCGGGACGATGGCCGCCGCGTGGAGCGGCGCCGCCAGTTCCGGCAGGCGGAAGCTGCGCGGGTCCGACGCCATGTCCGCCGAGACCACCGGCTCGTCGCGGGTCACGGCCCAGCCCAGGAGCGAGCTGTCCACCGGAATCAGGGTGTCCTGTGCCGGCTCCAGCGCGCCGACGGCGGCCGCCAGGCGGAGGAAGCGTCCTTCCTCCACGACCAGGGTGACGCCCGCCGACTCGGCACCGAGCAGGTCGGCGGCGACGGAGGCGACCTCCCGGACCAGGCCGGCCAGGTCGGTTCCGCCGAGGAGGATGGCCGCCAGGTGACGCAGGCGTTCCAACTCCCGGCTCCGCGCAGCCGCAGCCGCGAGCGACTGGCTCAGCGCCGCCTGCTCCCGCCGGGTGAGCAGATCCCGGCGTCGGATGGCCAGCATGACGAGCAGCGTGGCTACCACGCCGAGCAGCACCCCGACCCCCGACTGCCGCCAGGCGAAATACACCGCGAGCCACCCAACGGGGACGGCGAGCCAGACCAGCTGGCTAGGCGTGGGGACAGGCGTGCCGCTCAGCCGGCATCCTCCGTGAGCAGCTCGCGGAACTCGGTCTCGCCGGTGGCGAGCATGCGGCGAAGGTAGGGGCGACAGAGGCCGCACCCGGCGCCGCACCCCGTCTCCCGAACCAGGTCGCCCAGAGTCCAGCCGGCGGCCCGCGCCTGGGGCAAGAGGTCGGCGAACGGCTGGTGCCGGCAGACGCACATGGTGACCAGCACGCCGGGCATGCGGCGGTCTACGGGTTGGTGGGCCGGATGTCGAGCTCGCTCACCAGCGCACCGGTGGGCAGGGTCAGGACGTGGAGGATGCTGGCGGCGACGTCCTCGGGCCGGAGAATGCGCTCGTGATCGGGTTTGAGCATCGCCTGGTCGCGCAGCATGCCGGTGGCCACGCTGCCGGGGCAGATGGCGATCACCCGCACGTTGTCCTTGCGAACCTCGAGCATGAGCGAGCGGCTGAACCCCAGCACGGCGTGCTTGGACGCGCTGTAGGCGCTTCCGCCCACGAAGCCGTTGCGTCCGGCGAGGCTGGCGACGTTGACGATGGTGCCGTGCCGCCGGGTGCGCATGCCGGGGAGGACCAGATGGGTGGTGAGGTACAGGCTGCGGAGGTTGGTGGCCATGGTGGCGTCCCAGTCCTCCAGGGTGAGCTCGTCGAACGGCCGGGCGATGAGCACGCCGGCGTTGTTCACCAGCACGTCGATCTCGCCCAGCTCGGCGCGGACCTGGTCCACCAGGTGTCGGACCTGCGCGGGATCGGCCACGTCTGCCGCGGCGCCCGCCGCCGAAACGCCCTGGGCTCGCAGCTCGGCCAGGGTCGCGGCCACCTTGTCGCTCGAGCGGGAGCAGATCCCGACCCGATACCCCGCGCGGCCGAGGGCAAGCGCGGTGGCCCGACCGATCCCCTCGGTCGCTCCGGTGACGAGCGCGGTGCCTGACATGGGCGGGAAGATAGCAGCATTACCTTCCGCTCATGGCGCTCCCGCTGCAGCATCCCGTGGTCCGTCCCAACGCCAGCGGCCGACGACGCCCGGAGGACCGCGAGGTCTCCTGGCGCGAGCGGCTCCAGGCCGTGAAGCACCTTCCGCGCCTGCTCCGGCTGGTGTGGGAGACGGAGCCGCGCTACGTGGTGGGGATCCTGGTGCTGCGGGTGCTCCGGTCCGTGGTGCCGCTCGCCGTGCTCTGGGTCGGCAAGCTCATCGTGGACGAGGTGGTCACCTCGGTCGGGCTGGTCCACGCCGGCGGCGCCATTCCCTGGGCCCGGCTGGGTCAGCTGCTCCTGCTGGAGCTGGCGATCGCGCTCGTGGGCGAGGGTCTCTCCCGGGTGAGCGCGCTGCTGGAGAGCCTGCTCGGCGACCTCTTCGCCAACCGCACCAGCGTGGAGCTGATGCGGCACGCCGCGACGCTCGACCTGGAGCAGTTCGAGAACGCCGAGATCTACGACAAGCTGGAGCGCGCCCGTCGGCAGACGGTGGGCAGGATCGGCCTCTTCACCCTGCTGCTGGCCTCGATCCAGGACGCCATCACCCTGGTCACCCTCGGCGTGGCGCTCGCGGTCTATGTCCCCTGGCTGCTGCTCCTCCTGGTAGTCGCGGTGCTCCCCTCGCTTCTGGGGGAGACCCACTTCGCCTCGCTGGGCTATTCACTGCTCTACTCCTGGACCCCCGAGCGGCGCCAGCTCGACTACCTGCGCTACATCGGCGCCAGCGACATCTCGGCGAAGGAGCTCAAGCTCTTCGGCCTGTCGGACTTCCTGGTGGGGCGCTACGACCGGCTCTCGCAGGAGTTCTACGAGGCGAACAAGGCGCTGGCGCTCAGGCGGAGTCTGGTCTCGAGTCTGCTGGCCGGAGTGGGGACGCTAGGCTACTACGCGGCCTACGCGGTGATCATCTACCTGACGGTGATCGGTCACCGGTCCCCCGCGGGACTCTTCACCATCGGCGTGCTGACCTTCCTCGCCGGCTCGTTCCGGCAGAGCCGGGACGTGATCCAGCGGATCCTGCTGTCGTTGAGCCAGGTGTACGAGCAGGCGCTCTACCTCGACGATCTCTTCAGTTTTCTCGACCTCGAGGCCAACATCGTCCGCCGGCCGGGTGCGCACCCCGTGCCGGTGCCGATCCGGACCGGCTTCGTCTTCGAGCGCGTGGGGTTCCGCTACCCGGGGTCGGAGGCGTGGGCGGTCCGCGGTCTGGATTTCAGTCTGGCGCCGGGCGAGCGGCTCGCGCTGGTGGGCGAGAACGGGGCGGGCAAGACCACGCTGGTCAAGCTGCTGGCCCGACTGTACGACCCGAGCGAAGGCCGGATCCTGCTCGACGGGGTGGATCTCCGCGAGTACGACGTCGACAGCCTGAGGCGAAACGTCGGGGTCATCTTCCAGGACTTCGTGCGCTATGACTTCCTGCTGCGGGAGAACATCGCGGTGGGCAACATCGAGCGACTGGAGGATGCGCCGGCGATCGAGAGCGCGGCGCAGCGGAGCCTGGCCGACTCGGTGGCCGGCCGGCTGGGCGGTGGCTATGCGCAGATGCTGGGACGACGGTTCGAGGGCGGGGTCGATCTCTCCGGCGGCGAGTGGCAGAAGGTCGCCCTGGCGCGGGCCTACATGCGGGAAGCCCAGCTCCTGATTCTGGACGAGCCCACCGCGGCCCTCGATGCCCGGGCAGAGTACGGGGTGTTCCTCCGCTTCTCCGAGCTCACCCGGGGCCGGATGGCGGTGCTGATCTCCCACCGGTTCTCCACCGTCCGCATGGCGGACCGGATCCTGGTGCTGCAAGGGGGCGAGCTGGTGGAGCAGGGGACCCACGAGGCGCTGGTGGCGCAGGGCGGGCTGTATGCGGAGCTGTTCCAGCTACAGGCGGCGGGGTATCGGTAGGCGGACAGGCGGACGGGTGGCGTTACGAGCGCAGAACGGGAGATAGCCCTCCCGACGCCGTCCATGCGTGCCGGCTGGCCCTTGCTCGTCCGACCGTCCGACCGTCCGCCTGTGCGACCGTCCGCCCGATTTGACATCCTTCCGCGCCGCCTCCACCTTGGGAATCCAACTCAAGCACGGAGGTGGAGACCATGAAGGTCTATGGCTCCAACGCCATCAGAAATGTGGCGTTCGTCGGCCATGGCGCGAGTGGTAAGACGTCCCTGGTCGACGCGCTCGCCTGGGTGGCCGGAAGCAGCCGGCGCCACGGCAGCATCAAGGACGGCACCACCCTCACCGACTACTCTCCCGACGAGATCGAGCGCAAGCACTCGATCAACCTCGCCCTCGGCTACGCCGAGTGGCTCGATACCAAGATCAATCTCATCGACACCCCGGGCTACCTCGACTACTTCGGCGAGGTCGTCACCGCCCTGCACGCGGCCGACGCCGCCGTGGTCGTGCTCAGCGGCACCAGCGGCGTCGAGGTCGGCACCGAGAAGGTCTGGGAGGTCTGCGACCAGCTCCACCTTCCCCGGATGCTGTTCGTCTCCCTCATGGACAAGGAGCACGCCGATTTCGAGCGCGTGTTCCAGGACGTCAAGGCGCACCTCACCCCCAAGGTGGTCCCGGTGGAGGTGCCGATCGGCGACGGCCCGGACTTCCACGGGATCATCAACCTCTTCTCCGGCCACTGCCACAACTACAAGAAGGGCACGGCCAAGGGCGAGTACGAGGTGGTGCCGATCCCGCCGGAGTACCAGCAGCGCTACCAGGAGTACAACGAGCAGCTCACCGAGGCGGTGGCCTCCACCGACGACGAGCTGATCGAGCGCTACCTGGCCGGCGAGGAGATTCCGCGCGAGCAGTTCATCGGGTCGGTGAAGAAGGCGATGCTGGCGGGGCAGATCGTGCCGCTCTTCTGCGGCAGCTCGACCCTGACCTACGGCCTCCGCACCCTGCTCAAGAAGATGGTCGAGCTCCTCCCGGCGCCCAGCGAGGTGGTGGCGGCCGATGCCGCCGCCCACCGCGCCGCGCCGCTGCTGGGGCGGGTCTTCAAGACCATCTCCGAGGCGCACGTGGGCGACGTGACCCTCTTCCGTCTCTTCAACGGTGAGCTCACCAATGGGTCGGAGGTCTGGAACGCCGAGCACGAGACGTCCGAGAAGCTGAACCACCTGTCCATCCAGCAAGGCAAGGAGCGGATCGAGGTGGAGCGGCTGCATGCCGGCGACCTCGGGTCGGTGGCCAAGCTGCGCGACACCCACACCGGCGACACCTTCTGCCAGCGCGATCACCCGGTCCGGCTACCGCCGCTGCCGCTTCCCGACTCGGTCGCGAGCGCGGCGGTGGTCGTCAAGCAGCGCGGCGAGGAGGACAAGCTCGCCGCGGGGCTGCACAAGCTGCACGAGGAAGACCCCACCTTCCACTTCGAGTACAACTCGGAGCTGGGGCAGACGCTGATTCACGGGATGGGCGAGCGCCACTTCGACACCATCCT
>DASSML010000411.1:0-15616 GCA_035688895.1 Gemmatimonadales bacterium | reverse complement strand
CAGAGCAAGATGAACGGGCGGATCGTCCGGGAGGCGATCTGGATGGTCTGGTGGCTCAGGCTCAAATCGCTGGTGGGACGGCTATGAGAGGCACCGCGTTCTTCAAGATGACCGGGTCGGGCAACGACTTCGTGATGCTCGACGGCCGGACCAACCCGGCCGAGCGGTGGACCGGACCGATGGTGGCCGCGTTCTGCGATCGCCGGAACGGGGTCGGGGCGGACGGCTTGGTCGTCCTGACCCCGGCCGGCGGAACCTCCGTCCGCATGACCTTCTGGAACTCGGACGGCTCTCGCGCGGCCATGTGCGGCAACGCCGCGCTCTGCAGCGCGCGACTGTCGGTCTCCCTGGGACTGGTGCCTCCGGGTGCCCTCTGCCTGCTGACCGATGCCGGCACCGTCGAAGCCCGGGCCGAAGGGCAGGGAGACGCCGCGGAGATCCGGATGCCCGATCTCGAGCTCCCGGCCGAGGTGCCAGGGCTCGGTCCGGGCAACGGCGAGGCCTGGATGGTCGCGGGTACGGTCGGCGTGCCGCATCTCGTCGTCCGGGTCCGTGACATCGAGGCCGTGGACGTCCTCGGACGGGGCCGCTTGCTCCGGTTCGATCCTCGGCTGGGCCCGGCCGGTGCCAACGTGAACTTCGTGGCCCCGGGGGCGGCGGGTGATCCCTGGCTGATCCGGACCTACGAGCGGGGCGTGGAAGGGGAGACCTTGGCCTGCGGTACCGGAACCGTGGCGGCCGCGCTCGCCTTGGCGGATCGTGGTGAGGCGGAGCTCCCGATGCGGTTCCGGACCCGCGGAGGGCCGGAGCTACTGGTCAGAGCCCGGGTGGAGGGCCGGCGGGCGCTGGAGGCATGGCTGGGAGGCCAGGGCCGGCTGCTGTTCGAAGGAAGGTGGGAGGGGATTTGAGCACATTTCTCCACACTTATCCCCACTACAACTTAACATAACATATCTTATACGTCGTTTGTCCGAAGGGGTCGACGGCCCCGCGGTGGTTCCTTCATTGGCCTGCATTCCGGTCGCCGGCGGGTCCCGCGGTCTCCCCACGGCCCTCCCCAGCCGCAAATAAGAAGGCCCCGGGAGCACCCCCCGGGGCCGACGCGCCAGCAGTCGCCTGCCGTCCCCTACATCTTCCCGTCCGTCAGCTCCGCCAGCCGCACCTGCGCCTCGGTGAAGCTCGACGACTTGGGGTATTTCTGGACGATCTCGCGGTACGCCCCCGCCGCCTCCGCCGATTTGCCCCCCGCCGCGTAGGATCGTCCGGCGTCGATCAGATACCGGGCCTTCAGGTACTCCAGGTCGGCGGCCTTCGACGCGTTGGTGTACGCCTCCGCGGCGTCCGGAAAGCGATTGGCGTTCTCCAGCGCGGCGCCCAGGAGGCCGTATGCCGGGGCCCGGTACTGCGGCCTCGGATTGGCGGCCAGGAAGTCCCGCAGCCCTACGACGGCGAGCTCGTTCTGGCCGTTTACCATCCGGACCTGATTGAGCGTGATCACCGCCTCGGTGGCCGCGTCGGTGCCCTTGTACTGGTCGATCAGCTTCTGCAGCTCGCTCGAGGCCAGCGGCAGGTTGCCAGCCTCCGCGGCGGTCCGGGCCTGATTGAGGCTCCGGGCCGCGAATTCCTCTTTCCGCCGTCCGCTGCTCACCACCAGCCAGACGACCAGGGCGATCACCAGGACAGCGATCGCGCCGCCGATGGCGAGCCGGGGCTGATCCCGGTACCACGGAGTCGCGGCCGGCGCGGCCTTGGTCTGCTCTCGAGTCGTCGGTTCCACCGTCGTCGCCATGTCGTACCACTGAAGGATGAAGATGATCGTCGTGCCAGCGGACTCCGGATGCCCCCGGCGTGACTCGAACACGCGGCCAACAGTTTAGGAAACTGCTGCTCTATCCATCTGAGCTACGGGGGCAAGCTGTTCGAATATAACCCTTTGCCGCGTTTCCCTCACGTAGCTTCGGAGAACCCGGGAGATGCCAGCTATTGTGCCACGGAAGTCACGGAGGGAGGCAACCGGGCCCCCTGCCCGCGGGAACGGTAACCCGGTCGACCACCTTCCGAAAGCCTTCAGCAAGAGAGGGATGGCGCTTTCAAGCACCATCCCTCTCTCGAGTTCCACCCATGCGCGCCCGCAGCGGTGGCCGGTTCCTACCTGGTCGCGCCTGTGTCCTTCTCCATGGCGCCCCTTGTCTTCTTCACCGTGTCGACGGCCGTGGTCTTACCGCCGTGCTGCACATTGGTATCGACGTCCACCTTGACCGTCGTATCATGGGTGACGACAGCCGTATCCTGGGTCTGTTTCTGAGTGACCACCGTGTCCACGGCGCCCGTCTCGCGCGCAGTCTTGTCACGAGACCCACAGGCGGAAAGCACCGTGGCAGCCGACAGCCCGAGAATTAACGCGATTCGCATTGTCCAGCCCCCTTAGGTATCCAGCTCCCTGGCACATGGCACAGGGATTCAGGGCTAAACGTCTCGGTCCACCTCGCATGCGGCCGTGATCAGGGTCACCTATACGGTCAGCAGGGACACGCTGGGGCCCGTTCCCCCCAAGCGTTTGCGGCCCTCCAACGGCCCGATCTCGAGCAGGAAGGTCCATCCCGCGAGGACCGCTCCCAGCCCCTGAACCAGCCGCCCTGCCGCCGCGGCGGTGCCGCCGGTCGCCAGCACGTCGTCCACCACCAGCACCTTCGTCGTCCGCCCCATCGCGTCTCGATGGGCCTCCAGCGCGTCGGCCCCGTACTCCAGCTCGTACGCTTCGCTCACTCGCTCCCAGGGCAGCTTGCCCGGCTTCCGCGCCGGGACGAATCCGGCGCCGAGGGCGGCGGCCACTGCCCCGCCCAGGATGAAGCCCCGGGCTTCGATTCCGAGGACGTGGGTCACGCCAGCTCCGGCGAAGGGCGCCGCCAGCGCGGCGACAACCTCCTGGAACAGCGGACCGTCCGCCAGGACCGGCGTGATGTCCTGGAACTGAACCCCCGGCTTGGGGTAGTCCGGGATGACCCGGATGGTGGCGCGGACGCGGTCCGCCAGCGACGGTGTATTCATCGGATGTCGAAGCTCCCCGACGGCAGCGCCTCGGCGACGCCGTCCTCCCGTTCCACTCGTTCGACCTGGGCGTGTGCCGGACCGGCCCGCAGCAACTGCTCGAGGCGATCGAGCCCGGTCCCCTCGCCCCCCGCGGCGACCACCTCGACTCGGCCGTCGGGCAGATTCCGGGCGAACCCCGCGAGTCCCAGCGACCGCGCGTGCCGGGCGACGTACCAGCGGAAGCCCACCCCCTGCACCACTCCCGACACCAGGAATCGGCTGGTCATGCCGGCCGTCGTCGGGCGCGTAGCAACTCCAGCACCATCGGCATCACGGAGATCGCGATGATCGCCAGGATCACCAGCGTGAAGTTCTGCCGCACCACCGGGATGTTCCCGAAGAAGTATCCGCCCAGCACGAAGAGCATCACCCACACCACCGCGCCCACCACATTGTAGACGATGAAACGGGGATAGCTCATCGCCCCGATTCCCGCGACGAACGGAGCGAAGGTGCGGACGATGGGCACGAACCGGGCGATGATGATCGTCTTCCCGCCGTGGCGCTCGTAGAAGGCCTGGGTCCGCTCCAGATATTCGTGGCGGAGGAACCGCACGTTGCCGCTGAAGGCGCGCGGGCCCAGATAGGCCCCTACCCAATAGTTCACCGTGTCGCCCAGGATCGCCGCGGCGATCAGCAGGACGATCACCAGCCACAAGTCGAGCGCGCCGAGGGCGGCGAAGGTTCCAGCGGCGAAGAGGAGCGAGTCTCCCGGCAGGAACGGGGTCACCACCAGCCCCGTCTCGCAGAAGACGATCAGAAAGAGGATGAGGTGCGTGCCGGTGCCATACTGCGCGATCACCTGGCTCAGATGCGTGTCCAGGTGCAGGAAGATGTCGATGAAACGGCGCAGCAGGTCCATCGGGTCTCCTGTGACTAACGGAAGCCGAATTCGCCCAGCAGGGGCACGAAACGCACGTCGGCGACGGTGCTGGTGTGCAGCTGGTCGCCGTCTCGCCGCACCAGGGTCAGCGTCTGGCTGGTTCGATCGCCCAGTGGAATGACCATTCGCCCGCCGGGAGCAAGCTGGTCCACCAGCGGGGCCGGGATCTCCGGGGAGGCGGCCGCCACCAGAATCGCGTCGTACGGCGCGAACGGACGCCACCCCAGAGTGCCGTCACCCACGAGGACAGTGACGTTGCGCACCCCCGCCAGCTCCAGCGCGTCTCGCGCGCTCTGGGCCAGCCCGGGGATCCGCTCGACGCCGAAGACCGCGTCGCACAGGACGGCGATCAGCGCCGTCTGGTAGCCGGAGCCGACGCCGATCTCCAGCACCCGCTCCCGCCCGGTGAGCGCCAGCAGCTCGAGGTACCGGGCCTGCACCCAGGGCTGGGAGATCGTCTGTCCGCCCCCGATCGGGAGGGCGGCATCGTCGTAGGCGCGGTGGCGCACGCTGGCCGGAACGAAGAGGTGGCGCGGCACCATGCGCACCGCCCGGAGCACCGCCAGGTCGCGGATGCCCTTGTCGCGGAGCGTCTCGACCAGGCGCTCGCGGTAGCCGCCGTAGCCGTCCCCTTCCCCTAGTCCTCCAGCGCCCATCCCCGCACCGTTTCGATCAGCCGATAGTTGGTGAGATCCATGTGGAGCGGGGTGAGCGAGATGTAGCCTTCCGCCACCGCGAGATGGTCGGAGTTCTCGGTGCCGGTCCAGGTGATGGTGCCCCCGCCGATCCAGAAGATCTCCCGCCCCCACGGATCCTTCATCCGGCTCAGCGATTCGGAGAAGTAGCGGCTGCCGAGCTTCGTCACCTGCACCCCCAGCACCTGGGCCGACGGCACCGGCGGAAGGTTGACGTTGAGCAACGTCTGCTCCGGAAAGTCGGGCACCGCGGTGATGCGCCGGACGAGCTGCAGCAGCCGGTCGCGGTAGGTGTCCATGGTTTCCGGGTGGTTACCGGTAAACGAGATCCCGATGCCCGGCACCCCCAGCGTGACCGCCTCCATGGCGGCGGCCACCGTGCCCGAATAGAGAACATCCTCCCCCATGTTGGGGCCGTGATTTACGCCCGAGAAGACGAAGTCCGGCCGCTCCGGCATCAGCGCCTGGATCGCCAGCATCACGCAGTCCGTGGGCGTGCCGTCGATCTGCCAGGCGCCGTCCGGCCGCCGGGCGGGACGAAGCGGTCGGTGCAGCGTGAGGGAGTGGGAGGTTCCGCTCTGCTCCCGGTCCGGCGCCACCACCGTGACGTTCCCCACCTCGCGGCACACGTCCGCCAGCAGCGCCAGCCCGGGGGCCAGGATGCCGTCGTCGTTGGTGACCAGGATATTCATGGGAGCGGAAGAAAAGGGGGAAGGAGGAAAGGGGAAAGGGGAATGTCGAAGGGGACATGCCCCGGAGCCCAGGGCCTATCCCCTTCCCCTGTCTCCCTTCCCCTTTCCCCGCGCCGGCGGCTCCGCCGCCGGCTGTGGCGGAAGCGGAACCGCCGGCGCCCGCCCGTCCAGGATCGCCAGCGCGTCCTCCAGGGTGGCCCGGGCCTCGGCCGCCAGCTCGGACTCGAACGCGCGGCGCGCGCTGGTGCGAAGGTCGCCGGTACGCCGGTACTGGTCGATCCGCTGGCGGGCGCCGTCGATGGTGAATTTCTCGGTGTACAGCAGATGCTTCACCAGCATGATGAGCTCCACCTCGCGGCTCTTGTAGACCCGATTGCCGCTCCGGTTCTTGGCCGGATTGAGGAAGCGGAACTGGCTTTCCCAGTAGCGCAGGACGTGCGGCTTGAGGTCGGTCAGCGTGCAGACCTCGCCGATCGAGTAGAACTCCTGCACCGGACGGCTCGTGGTCGTTATCGCCATTGCTCCGCCTTGAGTTCGCGGGTCATGAGCTCGGCCACCGCGTCCCGCGGCGGCTTGTCCTGGAACAGCACCTCACAGACTTTCTCGGTGATCGGCAGCTCGACCCCGAGGCGACGGCCCAGCGCGGCGCCCGCGAGGGAGGTGTTGGCCCCTTCGGCCACCGACCGATGGCTCGCTCGGTAGTCGGCGAACCGCTCGCCTTGCGCCAGCGCCATCCCCAGACTCCGGTTGCGGCTCAGGCTCCCGGTCGTGGTGAGCACCAGATCGCCCATCCCCGCGAGTCCCGCGAAGGTGAGCGGGTCGGCGCCCATGCGCACCCCGAGCCGGGTGATCTCGGCCAGCCCGCGGGTGATCAGCGCGGCCCGCGGGTTGTGCCCCAGGCCGAGCCCCTCGAGAATGCCGGCCGCGATCGCGATCACGTTCTTGAGGGCGCCGCCCAGCTCCACGCCCTTCACGTCCCGATTCGAGTACACCCGGAAGCGCGGGGTCGCGAACACGGCCTGCGCATCCCGCGCGGTCGCTTCATCGTCCGCGGCGGCCACCACCGCGGTGGGCTGGCCCTGGCAGACCTCCGCCGCGAAGCTGGGCCCGCTCAGCACCGCGAAGCGCGCGTGCGGCAGGCACTCGGCGAACACCTGCGACATCAGCGCCAGCGACTCGGCCTCGATGCCCTTGGTGGCGCTCACCACCAGCGTGCCCGCCCGCACCGCTCCGGCGAGCGGCGCCACCACCGCGCGCACCGCATGACTCGGCGGAGCCGAGACGACGACCTCGGCGCCCGTCACCGCCTCGCCGGCGTCACCGGTGGCCCTGAGGCCGGGAGCGAGCTCGACCCCGGCGAGGAACACCGGATTCTTCCGCGTGCGGTTGATCGCCTCCGCCACCTCCGGCTCGAAGGCCCACAGCCGGACCTCGTCGCCCTTGCACGCCAGCAGGTGGGCCAGGGTGGTGCCCCAGCTCCCCGCCCCCAGCACCGCGATGCGGGTCACGGGTGCGCGGGCGGCGCGGCGCGCCGGCCGAACCGGTTCTCGGTGCCCTGGAGCAGGCGCTTGATGTTGGCGCGATGAAACCAGATGATCGCCGCCGCGACCAGCGCGTCCACCCACAGGATCTCCGGCGGGTCGGGCCGCTCCAGCAGATACACCGCCACCGGAAACACCGCCGCGGCCACGATGCTCCCGAGCGAGACGTAACCGGTGAGATACACCAGCACCGCCCACAGCAGGGCCGCGACGCCCAGTGCCGCCGGGGTGAGCGCGAGCATGACGCCCGCCGCGGTCGCGACCCCCTTCCCTCCCCGGAACCGCACGAACACGGAGAATACGTGGCCCACGATGGCCACTACGCCGCAGAGCAGCGCCACGAGCTGCGAAGGCGAGATCCGCGGGGCAAACAGCAGCACGGGGATGGCGCCCTTGGCCGCGTCGAACAGCCCCACCGGAATGGCGAACCGCCAGCCCAGCACCCGGTAGAGATTGGTGGCGCCGAGGTTCCGGCTGCCATGCTCCCGAAGATCGATGCCTCGAAACATCCGCGCCGCCAGATAGCTGGTCGGGATCGCGCCCAGCAGGTAGGACGCGAGCAGCCAGGGGACGGCGCCGCTCGGGCTCACCGGCGGGCGCCGCGGCTGGTGAAGCGAAGCCGCACCGGCGCGCCGGTGAAGGGCCAGGCGTCGCGGAAGCCGTTGGCCAGGTAACGCTGGTACGACTCCGGCACGTCGTCGGGCCGGTTGGTCACGATGGCGAAGGTGGGCGGCGCGATGCCGATCTGCGACGCGTAGAGCAGCTTCACCTCCTCACCCGGTTTCTGCGGCGGCGCGCTGCGATCGAGCAGCGCGGCCAGCACCCGGTTGACCTCCGCGGTGGGCACCCGGCGCTCCCGGCTCTCCGCCACCTCGAGGATGAGATCGAGCACCTTGCGGGCGCGCTGGCCGGTGAGCGCGGAGACGTAGACGAACGGCACGTGGCGAAGGAACGGCGCCTTCGCGATCAGCTCCTCCTGCCCGCGCCGCGCGGTATTCGCGTCCTTCTCCTCGACCAGGTCCCACTTGTTCACCACCGCGATCAATCCGCAGCCGTGCTCCCACGCCTGAGTCGCGATGCGGAGGTCCTGATTGTGCAGGCCGACGGCGGCATCCACCACCAGCACGCAGACCTGGGCTCGCTCGATGGCGCGCTCGGTCCGCAGCGTGGAGTAGAACTCCAGATCATCTTCTACTTTAGCTCGGCGACGTAAGCCTGCGGTATCAATGAAGTTGAGATTTTTTCCGTCATATCGCAAGAGGCTGTCGATGGCGTCCCGCGTGGTGCCGGCCTCGGGCGCCACCACGTGGCGCTCCTGGCCCAGCAGCCGGTTCACCAGCGAGGACTTCCCCACGTTGGGGCGGCCGACGACCGCGACGTCGATCGTCTCCTCGTCTTCCGCGGGATCGTAAGGCGGCAGGAGAGCAACGACCCCATCCAGCAGGTCGCCGCTGCCCTTCCCGATCGAGGCGCTCACCCCCACCGGCTCGCCCAGGCCCAGCTCGAAGAACTCGTACACCGCCTGGCTCCGCTCCAGGTCGTCGAGCTTGTTGACCGCGAGCAGGACCGGCACTCTCGTGCGGCGGAGCCGTTCGGCGATCGCCTGGTCCACCGGCTGCACGCCCTCCTTGCCGTCTACCAGAAAGAGCACGACGTCCGATTCGTCGAGCGCGAACTCGACCTGCTGCCGGATCGCGCGATCCATCGAGTCGTGGGAGTCGGGGACCAGGCCGCCCGTGTCCACCAGCCAGAAATGCCGTCCGCCCCATTCGGCATCACCGAAATGCCGATCGCGAGTCGTCCCCGGCCGGTCCGACACGATGGCCGGCCGGCCGCCGAGGATGCGATTGAAGAGGGTGGACTTGCCGACGTTGGGGCGGCCCACGATGGCCACCGTGGGCTTGCTCACGCCGCCGCCGGCAGACCGAGCGCGTCGGCGAAATCCTTGGAGAGGCGGACCTCCGTGGGCACCTGCGCGCGGAGCGCCGCCAGGCTCATGCTGTCGATGAAGAGGCCGTCATCATTGACCGACTCCCCGGGCAGGAGCACCAGGTCGAGGTCGCCCCGGGCCCGGAGGGCATCGGCGAACGCCTGCCCCGGGAGCAGTCCCGCCGTCGTGACCGAGGCACCGAACAGCGAGTTCTCCAGCGCGATCAGCTCGAAGCTGGCGCCGGTGGCGGCCCCGAGCGGCTCGAGGACCATCGGCATGAGCTGGCCCATCGCGGTGCCGGTCACCACGCCGATCCGCCGACCGGCCCACTCCGCGAGTCCATCCGCTTCGGCCGCGATCCGTCGCTGCAGCCACCGCACCGACCCGACCCCGTTCTCGACCTGCTCGAAGTCGTCGTAGATCTCGGCCGGCGGCAGCTCGACGCCGGCCCGCAGGTACAGCTCATCGGCGCCGTAGGCCCAATGCCTGCCGCGCTCCTGCCGCGCAATCGCCGACTGCTCGTCGATCAGCTCGATCGCGGCCCGGCACTCCGCTGCCGTCGGCTCGCGGACGAGATGATGCTTGCTGTACTCGGTGAGGCCGACCGGCACCACCGAGCAACCGAGAATGGCGGAGCCGAACGCGTACAGCTCGTCCAGGGTCTGTCGCAGCACGGCGCCGTCGTTCACCCCGGGCGACATCACGATCTGGGTGTGGAACTCGATGCCGTGGTCGGCGAAGTGGCGCAGCTGCGGCAGGATGTCGGGCGCGGTCGGGTTCCGCAGCAGGTAGCGGCGCACGACCGGGTCGGTCGCGTGCACCGAGACGTAGAGCGGACTCAGCCGGTACTCGACGATCCGGTCGATGTCGTGAGCCTTCAGGTTGGTGAGGGTCGCGAAGTTGCCGTAGCGGAAGGACAGGCGGTAGTCGTCGTCGCGGATGTACAGCACATCGCGCAGCCCGTCGGGCAGGCCGTCCACGAAGCAGAAGTCACAGCGGTTGGCGCAGCGTCGAATGCGTGGGGGCTCGAGACTCACCCCGATCGGCTCACCCAGCGGCCGCTCGATGTCGTACTCGATCTCCTCGCCGTCGGGCTGGCGCACGTGCAGCAGGATCTGCTCCTCGGCGGTGAGAAACTCCCAGTCGAGGAAGTCCTCCAGTTCCCGTCCGTTGACGGTGATGAGCTGCGTGCCTTCCTGGAGACCCAGCTCGGCCGCGATCGAATCGGGATGGACGGAGGTGACTTTGAGCACGCCGGAAAATGCAGGGGACGGCAGGTAAATTCAAGTTTTTCGCAGACTTCAGCGCAGTGAATCAAGTGCTTTCTCAGGGTCTTTGGGCTTCTCCCCCTCGGCTATACGACCCATCAGGGTGCAGCACCCACGCCGCGGGATCGGCCAGCTCGCGGTCGAGGTGCGCGCCGAGGCGGTTCCGGGCCTCCGGGTCCTCGACCGGAACCACCGCTTCGATGCGGCGCCGCAGGTTCCTCGGCCGCCAGTCCGCCGAGCCGATGTAGTGCCTGGCCCGCTCCGGTGCGCCGAACTCGTAGATCCGGGCATGCTCCAGAAAGCGGCCGAGCCGACTCACCACCCGGATGCGCTCGGAGAGGCCGGGCACCCCCGGACGAAGGGTGCAGATGCCTCGCACGCTCAGCTCGATCGTGACGCCCGCCTGCGAGGCCGCGTAGAGCGCCTGGACCACCTGGGTATCGGCGACGCCGTTGAGCTTGGCCCGAATGCGCGCGGACTCGCCCGCGCGCGCCCTGGCGGCCTCGGCCTCGATCGTCTCGAGCAGCCAGGGCAGCAATCCCGCCGGCGCGACTCGGAGCCGGCGAAAGGCGCCGGCCGGCGCGTGACTCGAGCCGGTGAGCTGGTTGAACAGATCGTTCACGTCCGCCCCGAGGTCGGGGTCGGCGGAGAAGAGTCCGAGATCGGTATAGACCCGCGCGGTGGCCGCGTTGTAGTTGCCGGTACCCACGTGGACATAGCGCCTCAGCTCGTCGCCCTCGCGGCGCACCACCAGCGCCAGCTTCGCGTGGTTCTTGAGTCCCACCACGCCGTACGCCACGTTCGCGCCTGCCTCTTCCAGGCGCCGAACCCATCCGGCGTTCCTCGCCTCGTCGAAGCGCGCCTTGAGCTCGACGAAGAGGGAGACGTCCTTGCCTCGTCGGAGCGCCGTCAGCAGCGACTCCACCACCGGCGAGCGCTCGCCGACCCGGTACAGCGTGGCCCGGATGCCGACGACCGCCGGATCCTGCGCCGCATCGGCGAAGAACCTGCCGACGGTCCGATCGAAGGCGTCGTCGGGGTGATACACCAGCCGTTCCCGCTCGTCGAGCAGGCGCCAGAAGCCGACATTGGCCGGGAACGGATCGGCTCCCTGAAAGGGAGGAAACCGGCCGTCTGGGACCGGCGCGTCGAGCAGCTCGCGCACGCTTCGGAGATCGAGCAGCCCGGGTATGGCCATCGTATCGCGCTCGGTCAAGGCACCGGCCTCGGCGCCCGGCTCGAAGCGCAGCTCCCAGAGCAGGCGCTCCCGTACCGCTGCGGGCATGGCACGCTCCACCTCGATCCGCATCACCGGGTTCGCGGCGCGGCGGCCCACCGCCTCCTCGATGGCGTGGAGCAGGTTGCCGGCCCGATCCTCGGCCAGCTCGAGATCGGCCGCACGGGTGAGACGGAAGAGGTGCGCCTCCAGCACTCGCCGGTCGGGGTACAGCGCCCCGACGTTGGCGCGCACCACAGCCTCCAGCGGGATGAGGTCGGACCCGCCGGTGACCGGCAGGAACCGGGGCAGACGCTCCGGCAGCTTGACCACGGCGAGATGGGTGGGCCCGTCGTCTCCATCCCGGAGGAGGACGGCCAGGAGCAGAGCCAGTCCGGGCAGTACCTGGACCGGAAACCCCGGTGCCGCGGTAATGGCGCGCGGGGCGAGGGACGGGAAGATCTCCCGTTGAAACCGCTCCACCAGCAACGCACGGTCGGCCGGGCCCACCTCCTGCCAGGTGCGGATGCGGATGCCCTCCGACGCCAGGCGCGCGAGGCACTGCTCCAGCTGACGGTATTGGCGCTCCACCAGCTGTACCACCCGGATGGTGAGTGCCTCGAGCCGGCCCGCGTCGACCTCGGTCCCGCGGCGCTTGAGCGCGCCGACGTTCACCATGTAGAACTCGTCCAGGTTGGCGCTCACGATCGCCAGGAAGCCCAGCCGTTCCAGCAGCGGCGTGGACTCGTCCTCCGCCAGCGCGAGCACCCGCTGGTTGAACTCCAGCACGCTGGTGTCCTCGTCCAGCAGCGTCTCCGGATCGGCGACGGTGTCGGGCACCGGCAGCGCCGCGTGAGACGGACGGGCCGGCACCGGAACGTGTCCCTCGCTGAAGAGGTCGGAGCGCGAGGCCAGCGCGAGCGCCACCATGGTTTCCGGGTGGTCGAACCCGGGCGCTCCGGCCCGGCTCAGTGCGTCGGTGACCGGGACCCACACGATCCCGTCGCCCGAGCCGTCCCGGCGCAGGCGGCGCGCCAGCCAGACCTCCTGCAGGCGGAGCCCACCCGGCCCCGGCGCCGTGCCCAGCAGGGCGAGATCCGCCGCTCCGCTGCCGAAGGTCTCGCGCAGCAGCTGGCGGACGGCCGCCTCGCCCGAGCCGTCCAGCGCCGGCAGGCGCAGGGCCCGACCCTCCCGGTGCAGCGCCAGCGTCCCCGCGTCCAGCGCGAGCAGGGTGACGCAGCGGCCGCTCCCCAGTGAGCGCACGATGGCCTCGCGCTCCAGCGAGCCGAGCAGCCGCTGCGCCCGGGCGAGCTTGCTGTCGAGCACCGGGCGAAGCCGAAGACCACGGGTGATCGCGTCGCCGACGGTCGCGAGCCTGCCCCGCCGCAGCTCGCGCAGCCGCAGCTCCTGGAATCCGCGGGTGAGGCCTTCGTGCCGAACCGTGACCGCGTCGTACTCCAGCAGGTAGCGCGCAGGCCAGGGCCAGCGCGGCCTCGCCGTCCGACGGCCCCGCGACACCTCCAGCATCGCGGATGGAACCAGCTCTGCTGGGTCCGCCAGTCCGCGGAGCCGACGCGCGGTCTCGCTGGTGCCAGCCAGGATCGTCGGTGGGTCGGGCTCGTCCGCGATCGATTCGAATCGCTCGCGGGGTCCCGCGCTGCCGGGGAGCGTCAGGGTCAGGCGCCGGACGTCGTCGGCACCGATCCGCACGCGGCAGGTGACGTCGCGCCGGGAGAGCGTGCCCTCGGGGGTATCGAAGTAGATGTCGCGGTGGAAGGTGTGCTCGAGGGGTCCGGCGATGAGGCCCGCCGGCGGCGCCGCATCGCGCAGCTCGAGCAGGCCCTGGGGCGTGGGCACGTCCCACCGGAGCACCGGCCCCGAGGGCGGACTCATCGGCCGCTGTCGGCGGGCTGGCCTGTCCCCGCGACCCGGGCGCGGATCTCGCTCTCGAGCTGCTCCAGCCCGCGCTGGAACGCCGGCGCCGAACGCACCCGGTCGAACAGTCCCGAGTTGAGATACCAGTAGCTCACCACCGGCGTCACGGCCGCCATCCGCCGCAGCCAGGCGAGCGAGCGCGTGACGTCGCCGCGCCGCGCGTAGTAGGCGGCGAGATCGGTGTACTGGTACACCGTGCGCGCCTGCCCGCGGCTCAGCGCCGCCTCGGCCGAGTCCGCCGCGGCAACCGCCTGCCGGCTCTGCCCCGCGGCCTGGAGACACATCGCCCGGGTGGCGGCCCACAGCTCGAGACCCGAGCCGAGGCAGGCGCGCGCCTTGCCCGAGAGCAGCAGGGCGTAGGCCAGCAGCTCCTGCGCGACGATGTCTGCCGGCACCAGTGCCCGGGCCCGGCGCGCCTCGTCCGCCGCGAGGTCGTAGCGCCGGGCGCCGAGGGCGAGCGCGATGGCGCTGTGACGGAGACCGGTCGAGAGGGGGTCCAGCGCCAGTGCTCGCTGCGACTCCTCGAGTGCCTGGTCCCACCGGTTGTTTCTGCCCAGCGCGTGTGCCATGGCCATGCGGACATCGGCGCTGCTGGGCGAGAGGCGCTGCGCCGTCCGGAGTTCATTCAGAATGTCGGGCTCCGGTCCCAGTCCAAGCGCGCCGATGTCGGCCAACGCGTGATGCCCTTCGGCCAGGTCCGGCGCCAGCGCTACCGCACGCTCGGCCGCCCGCCGCCCCTCCGCCAGAGCCTGATAGAGCTCGACCCGACCGACGAATCCGTACACCACGTAGTTGGCGTAGGCCGTGGCCAGTCCGGCCCACGCGGGCGCATACGCGGAATCGGCCTTCACCGCCTCCCCGAACACCCCGACCGCGCTGTCGAGGGCGACCGGATCGTGCCGCTCCAGCAGGCTCCGGCCCCGCAGGGTGGCGTCGAACGCCGCGCTTCGGGCCGGCATCGCGGCCGGGGTCATGGGGCGGAGGCCGCGAATGCTGCTGAGCAGCTGCTGGCTCACCTTGCGGGCGATCTCCTCCTGCACCCGGAAGCTGTCCGCCAGGTTTCCTTCGAACGAGGCGGCCCACAGGTGAGCGTCGGTGGCGGCCTCGATCAGCTCGGCGGTGACCCGGACGCGATCACCCTGCCGCCGCACCGCGCCCTCCACGATGTGGCGGACGCCGAGCGTCTCGGCGATCTGGGGCAGCGTGAGCGATGTGCCTTTGAGGGCCATCACGCTGGTGCGGGAGATCACCTTGAGGCTCTCGACCTGGGCCAGCTGGCCGATGATCTCGTCGGTGATGCCCTCGCTGAAATATTCGTTCGTTGCGTCGCCGTTCAGGTTGTCGAACGGGAGCACCGCCACCGACGCCGCGTAGGGACTGCCGCCACGGGACCCGGCAGGATCCCGCTCCGTGCGTCCCCGGATGAGCGCGAGAACCAGCGCACCCGCCACCACCACCAATGCGAGCGGTACCAGCCATCGGCCGGGACCGCCGGAGCTTTCGGCCGGGACGACCGGGACCGGGGTGCTGAGGCGCGGCAGGCTCGAGAGCAGACCGCGCAGCGCCTCGGCCAGCTCGCCGGCGGTGGGGTAGCGATCAGCGGGCTGCTTCGCCAGGCTGCGGCGGACGACGGCCACCAGCTCGGGTGTCACGTCGGGCTGGGTGAGCGGCACCAGCGGCGGGTCGGTGGTGAGCTGCTGGGTGAGCACGCTCTTGAGGGTGGGACCGGTGAAGGCCATCCGACCGGACAGCATCTCGTAGAGCACGCAGCCCAGGCTGTAGATGTCGCTGCGGCCATCCACCGGGGACGCTGCGGTGGCCTGCTCCGGGCTCATGTACGCGGCGGTGCCGATGGGGAATCCCACTCCGGTCAGCGTCGCGCCCCCGGCGAGGCCCACCGCCCGGGCAATGCCGAAGTCCGCCACGACAGGCAGCCCGTTGGAGATGAGGATGTTTTCCGGCTTGATGTCGCGGTGGATCACCCCGCGGCGGTGGGCGTACTCCAGCGCGTCGGCCACGCCGCAGGCGATCGACACCGCCTCGGCGGCCGCGAGCCGGCCGCGGGCCATGAGACGATCTCGGAGCGATTCCCCCTCGATGTAGGGCATGACCGAGTACAGCAGGCCCGCGGCCTCGCCCGATTCGAGCAACGGCACGATGTGGGGGTGCTGCAGCTGGGCGGTGATCCGGATCTCCCGCAGGAAGCGCTCGGCGCCCACCGCGGTGGCGATCTCCGGATCCAGAACCTTGACCGCCACCTCCCGCTCGTAGCGGCGGTCGCGCGCGAGGTAGACGCGGGACATGCCGCCCCGTCCGAGCTCCCGCTCGAAGAGATAGCGGTCGGACAGGGCCTGTTGGAGGAGGGG
>DASSML010000410.1:0-14073 GCA_035688895.1 Gemmatimonadales bacterium | reverse complement strand
GCGAACGGCGCGTTCCCGCAGGGCACGACGTGGGCCATCCGGCCGTTGGGCCGGAGAGCCCGGGCCAGATTGGCGATCGCCGCCGGAGTGTCGGCCACGTGCTCGAGAAGGGTGCGGGAGAACACCAGGTCGAATTGATCGGGAATGTGGACCCGGCTGACATCGCCCACGATGACCGAGTCGTACGCCCCGGCAGGGACCTGCGCCAGCTCTTCCGCGGAGATGTCGAGGCCCACCACGTGCAGGCCAAGCTCCCGCTTGGTGGCGGGGGAGATCGCCGGGTACTTGCCGCCTCCGACGTCCAGAATCCGCATCCCCGGCGCCAGGAGGCCGGGGAGCACGTTGTCGCGAAAGTCCAATGGGCCGTCCGGACCACTCGCGGGAACCAGGCGGGTGGCGACCGAGCGTTCCCAGCGGGACACCCGACGATTCCAATCGATGAACCGTCTCAGAATGCTAGGCATGCGTGGTCCTGGATCTCGGTGATGAAGCCCCCTGGGGGGCAGGATGGCAGCGGGTAATCTCGCCGGCTGCGGGGCCCCGTAGCAACGGGTGTTCCATGGTTTCTGGCCCGTGACCGGGCCCTTCGCGAAGGCATGCTGCTGGCCATCAGCAAACTGGAATGCCAACGGTAGCAATGATTTGCGCATTAATGGGTCATTTGGGCCTTGACAAATGTGACTCGGATCACCATCCTCTACCCCGGCGCGAGCAATCACGACAACGAGATGACACCAGGTCGGTGCTCATTCCTTCGCGCTCTGCACGACTACTTCCGTAGTCTCAGCGGACCCGGACCTCACCAAAACACAATCCTAGGGCTTTGAGGCAGAGATCCTGCCTCGATCCCCGCGTCAGGACCACACACGAAGAGCCGCCGCTTTGGCCGTGCCGAGCGAAGGCCCCTCGCCTGCCGCACAGAGTGTGTCACTCCCAATCCAGTTTTTCGGAGAGAGGAATCAGCCCGCATATGCCCCACAGCTTCAAGTTGTCCCGTCGCATCGCCCGCTTTCGAGCCCTCGGCGCCGTTGCCCTCCTGCTCGGTCTCGCCGCCTGTGATGATTCGCTGAACCCCGATGGTAGCGCGACCCCCGATCCCGTTGATCAAGTGCCCGTGGCCGGAGATGACGGCGGCCTCACCATGGCGACTCCCGACGCGCCCCAGCTGGCCACGTCGTTCGCCGGTGGCGTCCCCGTCGGCCTCTTCGCCTTGCCGACCAGCGAGTACGGCTCCCGCTACAATGGCGCGCTGCGGAACATCGGGCCGGGTGAACTGGTCGCCCAGCTCTCCGCCATCAAGCAGAGGGGCGGCAAGGTCATCCTGATGATGGCCGGCAGCCAGCCATACTACAAGAATGCCGACGGCAGCTTCAGCTTCTCGAAGTGGAAGGCCAGGGTCGATCGTTTCCGCAACGTCAACATCTCCTCGTTCATCAACGACGGCACCGTCATCGCGCACTACCTGATCGACGAGCCCTACGATCCGCACAATTGGGGCGGCCGGCCGGTCGGCGGCTCGACGATCGAGGATATGGCGCAGTACAGCAAGAGCATCTGGCCCAGTATGAAGACGGTGGTGCGGGCCGAGCCATACCTGATCAAGTGGAGCGGCAACTACCGGGCCCTCGACGCGGCCTGGGCCCAGTATCTCTGGCGCAAGGGCAACGTGAACGACTACATCAAGAAGAACGTCGCCGCCGCCAAGGACATGGGCCTCGGTCTCGTGGTCGGACTCAACGTCTACAAGGGCGGCCAGCCGAACAACAGCTGGATGAGCCCGAGCGAGGTCGTCGACTGGGGTACGGCGCTGCTCAACAGTGGCTATGCCTGCGCCTTCATCAGCTGGCAGTACGGTCCCAGCCAGATCAATACCAGCGCGATGAGGGACGCGATGAGCACCCTGCGCCGCAAGGCGGAGAATTCCCCGTCGCGGAGCTGCTCGGGCGGCTGAGCCGCGGTGGTTGCAGGAAAGCCTACGGGGCCGCGGCAGACGCCGCGGCCCCGTATCGTTTCCATCCGATCTACCAGCCGCCGCGGCGGAAGAGGACGACCGGGAGGGTCTTGAGCATGATGCGCAGGTCCTCCCGCAGGCTCTGCCGGCGGATGTACTCCAGGTCGAACCCCACCTTGGTGCGCACGTCGTCCAGCGAGCGATCGTAGTGGTGGTTGATCTGGGCCAGCCCCGTGATCCCCGGCTTGGCCCGCTGCCGCAACGGGTACTCCGCGATGTGCTCGCGCAGCTCGGCGAAGATGGTGGGCCGCTCGGGCCGGGGGCCCACGATGTTCATCTCCCCCCGCAGCACGTTGAGGAGCTGGGGGATCTCGTCCAGCCGGTACTGCCGCAGCAGCCGGCCCACCGGGGTGACCCGGGGATCGTTCTGGGCCGCCCACACCGCGCCGCTCTCGCGCTCGGCGTCGACCCGCATCGTGCGGAACTTGTAGATGGTGAACGGCTGGCCGCCGAGATCGCGCCGGCGATGAGGATTGGTGCCGTCGCGGCCGCCGTCGCGGCGGTCGAGCCCCACTCGCTCCTGGGTGTAGAGCACCGGTCCACGGCTGGTCAGCTTGACCGCCAGCGCGATCAGCAGCAGCACCGGCATGAGGATGACGAGCGCGAGCAGGGCGAGGACGAAGTTCAGCGCCCGGGTGAGGCGCGCGAAGCGGTGCGGCGGCGGCGCGGCGCGACGCACCGGCGTCTCGGGCCGCTGGCTGCGCCAAGGCTTCGGCTCCGCGGCGGTGTCCACGGCTGAGCCGGCCCGCTCCACCAGCGCCTCCATCCATCGCATCACGCGATCGGCCCCCGACAACTGGATCTACTAGGGATGACCTACAGGCGTGCCGGAGATTTGCACGATCCATGCCCTGGTCGGTGGGCCGTGACGGTCGCGCAGTGTGGTAGCGTAAGTATCTATATGGCAGCACATTGAATATGTCGCCTCAAGTAGATTCTAGGGGTGGCGAACCCCATTCGTGTGGTACCTCGCCGACATCGCTCTCGCGGCTTGCCACATCCTCAGGCGCGGAGGGCCCACCAGCGCACCAGCAGGGTCGCCCCGACGGCCAGGAGCAGGTGAATGCTGCCGTAGGAGATGCTGGTGCCGAAGACCAGCACGGCCCAGACGATCAGCGAGCCCAGCGCGAGCAGGAGCGTCGGAGACATTTTGGGCCTCATCGCAGGATTCTGTCCACGTTGACTGCGCAAAGACGGATTCCTATCTTACCCACCGCGGTGACGGAGAGCCACATTATTGAGCCAACAGGTCCAATGATGGGCCCGAATGCCGTGGCCGATGTCAGGCCCTTCGGGGAAGACAGGAGTCAAGGTGAGGGCGCCGAGCGTTTCCATTGGGCTTCAATAATCCTCTTCGTTGCCGTCCCGACGCCGACCTCTCTGGGGTCGGCGTCCCTCGTTCCGGCCCCGCCGCACGGCCCTAGCCCCCCGCCCCCGATCCCGGCATCTTCCTCCGAGCCCATGCACGGACCGGTTGGATGCCGAGAGCGAGCGTGACCCGGAGGGTGCACTTCAACGCCGCCCACCGAGTACATAATCCAGATTTTTCCGACGATTGGAACCGGAAGACGTTCGGAGTCTGTAACAATCCGAACTATCACGGTCACAACTACGAGCTGGACCTCACGGTCGAAGGCGAGGTCGACCCGGCCACGGGGTACGTGCTGGATCTGAACATCCTGAAGGAGTTGGCCCAGGAGCGCGTGCTCCGCCACCTGGACCACCGCAACCTCAACCTCGACGTCGACTGGTTCCGCGAGCTCATCCCGACGTCGGAGAACATCGCCGTGGTCTGCTGGCGCGAGCTCCGAGCCGCCCTTCCCGATACTCTCACCCTGCGTCTCCGCCTCTGGGAGACTCCGAGGAACTACGTGGACTATGCCGGCGCGTAAGGATGTGTCCAAGGCCAGGCACCTGGAGCCGTTCGCCGATCACGTCCGCGACATCCTGAGTGCCCTGGGCGAGGATACCGCGCGGGAAGGGCTGGTCAAGACCCCCGAGCGGGTCGAGTCCTCACTCCGCTTCCTCACCCAGGGCTACCGGATGACGGTGCAGGACGTCGTGGGCGACGCGGTGTTCGAGGAGAGCCACCAAAGCATGATCATGGTGCGCGACATCGAGCTCTATTCGCTCTGCGAGCACCACCTGCTCCCGTTCTTCGGCCGGGCTCACGTGGCCTACATCCCGGATGGCAAGATCCTGGGCCTCTCCAAGGTGGCCCGGATCGTGGACGTCTTCGCCCGCCGGCTGCAGGTGCAGGAGCGGATGACCGACCAGATCGCCGACGCCGTCATGGAGGTGCTGCGTCCCACCGGCGTGGGCGTCGTCATCGAGGCGGCCCACTTCTGCATGATGATGCGGGGGGTGGAGAAGCAGAACTCGCGCACGGTCACCAGCGCCCTGCGGGGCATCTTCCGGGACGACTCGAAGACCCGGGTCGAGTTCCTCCGCCTGGCCCACGGCGGCCGCAGCGGCGGCGAGTGACCGCGCTGGCCGGCCGCCTCGCACTGGTGACCGGCGCCTCCCGCGGCATCGGTGCGGCCGTGGCAGAGGGCCTCACCGCCGCGGGCGCCACGGTCGTCCGGGTCGCCCGCTCGCTCGACGATGGCTGGCACGACGGCCGACTCGACATCAAGGCCGATGTCTCCGATGCCGCGCAGGCCGCCCGAATGGCGGAGCGGGTGCGCGGCGAAGCCGGCGTGCCGGACGTCGTGGTACAGAGCGCCGGCGGCTTCCTGCTCGCGCGACTCGCCGACACCAGGCCGGCCGATTTCGACCAGCAGGTGCGGGTGAATCTGCGGGCCGCCTTTCTGGTGGCGCGCGAGCTGCTGCCCCCGATGGCCGCGCTCGGTCGAGGCACGTACGTGAGCGTCGGCAGCGTGGCCGACCACGTCGGCTTTCCCGAGAACGCCGCGTATGCGGCGGCGAAATACGGGTTGCGCGGGCTGCACGAGAGCCTGGTGACCGAGTATCGCGGCACCGGCGTGCGCCTCAGCTTGGTGTCGCCCGGGCCGACCGATACGGCGATCTGGGATCCGTTCGATCCCGACCATCGGCCCGGGTTCCCGCCGCGCGCCGCCATGCTCCGGCCCGCGGATGTGGCCGACGCGGTTCTCTTCCTGGCCACCCGGCCTCCCTCGGTGCACGTGGACTGGCTCCGTCTCGGTCCGGTCTGACCTGTTCCCCCGCTGCCGTCTTTCGACCTCGATGCGACTTCTCCTCCCGCTATTCGCGCTCCTTCTCCTGGGCGGCCGATCGCTGGCCGCGCAGGCCTCCGGCCCCACGCCGTCCGAACCACCGGCGCTGCCGGACAGCAGCGGCTGGGGCGTTCACGTGCTCGCCATCGCACGGGATCCGGAGGGTGCCCTCTGGGTCGGCACCTATGGCCAGGGAATCTTTCGCCTGCCGACCGGCGCCACCTCGTGGGAGCGGATCCGCAGCGACACCGTGGCCGGGGCCATCTCCTGGGACTTCGTGAACGCGTTCGCGTTCGGTCCGCGGGGACAGGTCTGGTACGGCACGGTGGGCAACGGCTGGGGCCTGTCCACCGACGGTGGGCGGAGCTGGCGGAACTGGACCTACGATCAGCTCGGCCCCGAGTGGCAGTACGTGGTGCCCGACGGCATCGTCACCCGCGGCGACACCACCGTGATCGCCACGGCCGATGGCCTCCAGATCACCACGGACGACGGGGCCCGCTGGACCGCCATCGGCGACACCGTGGGGCCGCCGGCCCGCGGCCCGGCCGACACCGCGCTCCCGCTGCTCGCCAACGAGTACGTGCTCGGCGTGCGTGCCGCCACGAACGGATGGCTGATCCGGACCCAGCGGGGCGCGCAGCGCCTGCGGCACGGTACTCAGGGATGGAGCACCTCGGCGGTTGCGGAGCCGGCTGGGCGTGCCGGCGGCCCGGAGATCACGATCGCGGGGGTGCGCCGGGTGGGAACCCGCTGCGGGCTCCAGCCTGCGGGGAAGGTGCATGCATGCCTGACCGGCGAGGCTCCCCCGGCGGACCCGCCGGTGGCGCCGCGCACCGCCTGGCTGCGGCGTCCCATCGCGGCGCCGGGCAACGTGTATCTGGACCAGACCTATCGCTACGGCTCCACGATGGGCGGCAACTTCCAACAGCACCAGGGTGTCGAGTTCAACAATCCCGACGGGACGCCGGTGCACGCGGCGCTGGGCGGCACCGTGGTCTACGCGGGGCGGGCGGAGCAGGGGGCGCTCACCGTCGCCATCCGCCACGATACGACCGTCACCGCGCGGGACACGACGTTCCGGCTGTATTCGATCTACTTCCACAACAGCGCGCTCGAGGTGCAGCCAGGCGATCGGGTGACGACAGGGCAGGTGATCTCCCGGGTCGGCAACACCGGCCGGGCCACCAACGACCACCTGCACCTCGAGCTCGCCATCTCGCCCACCGACTCGATCGGCGCGATCGTGGATTCGCTGCAGCGCTTCCCGCCATTCACCACCAACCCCGAGCTCTGGCTCCGCCCGCTGCCGGGAACCGGGGTGGTGGCAGGGCAGGTATTCGACAGCGCGGGCACGCCGGTGCGTCAGGCGCGGATCTACGGTCTGGCGAAGCGGGTGCCGGTCGAGACTCCCTTCTCCTACATCGAGACCTACGGCGACAAGGGCCACTCCCATCCGCTCTACGGCGAGCACTTCGCGCTGGGGGACGTGCCCGCGGGCACCTACCTGATGGGCACCGAGATCGACGGACGGCGCGTGTTGCGGCGGGTGACCGTCGCCGCGGGCCGGCTCACCTGGGTCGTCTTCCGGCCCTGATGTTCATCGAGCTCACCGATCACCTGCGCTGCCCGGCCGACCACGACGAGAGCTACCTGGTTCTCTTGCCCGACCGGGTGGAGGACCGCTCGGTCCGCACCGGGCAGCTCGGCTGTCCCGTGTGCGGCCGCACCTTCGCAGTGGTCGACGGCGTGCTCGACGTGGGTGGCGCGCCGGAGCTGCCCGCCACCGGGCCAGGCCCCGGCGCGGAAGCGCTCACGGCTCTCGCGGGGCTGAGCGGCCCCGGCGGCTATCTGGTCGTGGTCGGCGCGCCGGGCCGGGACTGGCGGGAGCTGGCCGAGCGGAATCCCGGCGTGGGCCTCGTGCTGGTGAACCCGCCCACCTCGGTGGGCGATGAGCCGGGCATGAGCGTGCTCCGCGGTGCCGTGCTGCCGCTCAAGTCACGCACGATGCGCGGCGCCATTCTGGGTGAAGGCTTCGGAAGTGATGCGGGCTGGATCGGCGAAGCGACTCGGGTGGTGCTGCCGGGACTGAGGGTCGTGGGGCAGGGGCCCGATCCCGCGCCGGAACAGGTCGACTTGATGGCTTCTGCCGCCGGCCTCTGGGTGGGCACTCCGCGCCGCTGACGGCCCCTCGGGTCTACGCGACGCCTTCGTGGTACAACCGCTCGATCGCTTCCCGGTGCCGCTCTTCCACGATCCGTCGCCGCACCTTGAGGGTGGGCGTGAGCTCGCCGCCCTCCACGCTGAAGTCGCGGGGCAACAGCAGCAGCTTCTTCGGCAGCTCGAAGTGCGCCAGGTCGCCCAGGACCTTGCGGATCTCCCGATCGAGCTTCTGTACCACCTCCGGCCGCGCGACCAGCTCCTCCAGCGACCCCTTGGGCAGGCCTTTCCGCGCCAGCCAAGCCTGGAGCGGCGCCGGATTGGGCACCACGAGTAGGATCGGGAACGGTCGGCGGTCGCCCAGCATGACGGCGTTGGAGACGAACTGGCACGTCTTCACCAGGTTCTCGATCGGCTGGGGCGCGATGTTCTTCCCTCCGGCAGTGACGATGAGATCCTTCTTCCGGTCGGTGATCCGGAGGAAGCCGTCCGGGTCGAGGGCTCCGATGTCGCCGGTGTGGAACCAGCCATCCGGGTCGATCGCCTCCGCCGTCGCCTCCGGCTTGCCGTAGTATCCCCGCATCACGTTCGGTCCCCGGGTCACCACTTCGCCGTCGCGGGCGATCCTCACCTCGACGCCAGGGTACACCCGGCCCACCGTGCCCAGCCGATGGTGCTGGAGCGTGTTCACCGCCATGACCGGCGAGGTCTCGGTCAGTCCGTAGCCCTCCAGGATGGGCATGCCGGCGGCATAGAAGAACTTGGCGATCTCGGGCGCGAGGGGGGCGCCGCCGCTGATGAAGAAGGTGATCCGGCCCCCGGTGCGGGCCCGGAGGGTGGCGAAGACCAGCCGGTCCGCCACCGCCCGCTGCAGCGCCAGCGCCGGCGAGATCGGCAGCCGGTCGATCGTCCGCTCGGCCCAGGCCTCGCCCACGCGGCGGGCCCACGCGAAGAGCGCGCGGCGCGGCGCCGATGCCTTGCCGACCGTCTCGAGCACCCGGCCGTAGATCTTCTCGTACAGCCGCGGCACCGAGGCCATGAAGTGTGGCCGTCGATCCGCCATGTCCGCCGGCACCGTGTCGATGCTCTCGGCGTAGTTGATCACCACGCCCACGTGCAGCATGAGGAAGTGCCCGAACATCCGCTCGAAGATGTGCGACAGCGGGAGGAAGGAGAGGCAGTCCTGCTCCGGGGCAAAGGCAAACAGCGTCTCCGCGGTCGTCACGTTGGAGGCGATGTTGCCGTGGGTGAGCATCACGCCCTTGGGGTCACCGGTGGTGCCCGAGGTGTAGATGATCGTGGCCAGATCGTCGGGGCTGGCGGACTCCGCCTCCGCCCGCCAATCGGGGTGGCGCGCCCGTTCCGCCGCGCCGCGGGCCTCGACCTCGGCCAGGGGGGTCACCCCCGGGCCGGCGAGCGCGGGGTCGAAGACGATCACGTGGCGAAGCGCGGGGAGCCGCTCGCGTGACCCGACGACCTTGGCCAGCAGCACCGCGTTCGACACCAGGACGACGGAGACCCCCGCGTCGCGGAGGATGTATTCGATCTGGCGGGCGGGCAGAGTGGGATAGATCGGGACGTCGGTGCAGCGTGCGGCGAGGCAGGCGTAGTCGGCGATGGCCCACTCCGGCCGGTTCTCGGAGAGGATCGCCACCCGGTCGCCGGGCGCCACCCCCAGCGCCCGAAGGCCGAGGCTCAGGTGCTGCACCCGATCGGCCAGCTCGCGGTGGTTGATGTCGATCCATCGGCCATCCCGCCTGGCCCGCATCGCGACCGGCTGGCCGCCATGGCGGTCGATCGCGTCGAAGAAGAGAGCGGTGAGGGTCGGGGGAGGCTGGGCCACCTACTCGAACCGGATGACGAAGCGCTGGCCCGACCCCGGCACCGGGGCGCCACGGGTCCGCTCGGCGCTCACGGTGACGACGGCGCTGTCCACCGGGGGCTGGCCGGGTACGTGAATCAGCCGCATGCCGACGACGGTTCCGTCGATGCCGGTGCTCACGGTGGCGGTCTGGGCACCGCCCGTCAGAGTCACCCCGGGTGTAGTGCCGCCGACCGGGTAGGTGATGTCGTAGGTGACCGCGTGGCCCTCGACCGGGCCTTCAGGAGTAAAGGTCCGGAGCTCGGTCACCAGGTCGCCGCTATTGCCCGAGTCCGCCGGGATGGTGCGGATCGAGTCGCCCACCAGGAGGAGCGTATCCGCCCTGGCGACGACGCCCAGGCTCACCACGTTCGACGCCAGGGAGCCTTCCCGGGCCTGCACCCGCCCGTTGCCGGGGCTGACCCCCGTCACCAGGCCGGTGGCATTGACGGTCAGCGTGGGATCGGCGGCAGTCCAGCTGATCGCCGCGTCCACCGGGTCGCCATTGGCGTCGAGGGCGATCGCGTGGAGCTGGAGCGTGTCGCCCACCTCGACGGTCGGGGGCACGGGCACCTCGACCTCCAGCGCCACTACCCCGCCTTCACCCTGGTCGAGGCCACTGCAGCTAAGCACGGCTAACACCGGCAGCAGGCGAGGCCAGCGGGTCACGTCGTCTCCGGCGCTGGACTGCTGGCGATGTCCCGCAGCGCGCCTTCCGCGTGGCGGATCCAGCGGTCGGCGTCGGGGCCCTTGGGCGGGCGCGCCAGGAACGCGCGCAGGTGGTCCGCCGCCTGCTGCGCGTCGCCCCGCTTGAGGAGGAGGAACGCGACGCCGTAGTGCGCGCCCACCAGGCTGGGGTCCAGCTCCAGGGCTCGCTTGTAGTGGCGGATCGCCTCTTCCGGCTGGCCGGTCTTGGTACAGGCGATCGCCATGTTGAGCAGGATGCGGGCGTCGGACGGGTTGTCCCGGTAGGCCAGGCGGTAGGAGGTGAGTGCGGCCTCATAGTCCCCCTGCCGCTCCAGCGCCAGCCCCTCGTTGAGGTAGTCCAGGCGCTGGGGCTGGAGGCTCTCGCGGGATTCCTTTCCCGTCAGGCGTCGCCAAAAGCTCATCGGGACCCGAAGCTCTCCGAGCAAAGTCGAACAGGGACAACATGTTGGCCAGCGCTCAATTTATCGTCGGCGGGATGGCCCCGCAACGCGAGCAGGTGAGTTGCCCGCCCCGCGAGGCAGGCGTAGGTTGGGGAGAACTCCGCGGAGGTGTGCATGCGTCGGCCATCCTCGCCAGGACCTCGAGGGGTGCTCGAGGTCGATTGGCCCTTCTTCGGCGAAATCTGCCGCGCCCTCGCCCTTCGGGTGGCCAGGGAATACCAGCCCGAGATCGTGCTCGGCATCGCCAAGGCTGGGGTGATCCCGGGGGTCGTGGTCGCCTCCATTCTCCAGTGTGAGTTCAGCAGCATGGCCGTCACCCGGCAGGATGACGATTCCTCGCCGGTGCTGATCTCCGGGCCGCCGCCCAGCATCCGGGGCCGCCGCGTCCTGGTGGTGGACGAAACCTGCGAGAGCGGCAGCACCATGCGGCTGGCGCTCAATGAGGTGCGCGCTATCAAGCCCGCCGAAGTCCGCTCCGCCGTATCGTTCAAGACCGGGGAGTACACCCCGGACTTCCACGCCTTCGCGACCGACAACTTCATCATCCTCCCCTGGGACCGCGAAATCATCCAGAACGGCGAGATCATCGTCCGCCCCGACTACGCCGCCCGTCTCTGAGCCCGTTGCAACCCCGGGCGGGGCGGCGCCTGTCTAAGCGGCGTCCCCTTCCCGGAGTGCCGATGCGCGCCGCCCTGTTCGTCATCCCCAGTCTCATCGTCGCCGGCTCCCTCGCGGCCCAGCAGCCCGAGCGCTACCAGCTCCAGGGCGAGGACGTGGCCGTGTACAACCTCGTGGGTGCGGTCTCGGTCGAGGCCGGCACCGGGGAGGTGGCTGTCGAGCTCACCCGGACCGGCCGTGACGCCGCCAAGCTCCGGGTGGAGCAGGGGGAGGTGCGCGACGCCGAAACCCTCCGGGTGATCTACCCCGCGGAGGATGTGGTAGCCCCGGCGATGGGGGCCGGATCCTCCACCACCCTGCGGGTCCGGGAGGACGGGACCTTCGGCGACGGTGACTGGGGCCGGCATCACCGGGATTCGGAGAGCCACGGCCGCAAGGTCGAGATTCGCGGTACCGGGTCGGGGCTCGAGGCGGGGGCCGACCTCCGCATCCGGGTGCCGTCGGGCCGCCGGGTCGCCGTGTACCTCGCCGTCGGCAAGGTGTCCGTCGCCAACGTGCAGGGCGAGCTCAGGGTGGACGCCCACAGCGCGCCGGTCACCGCCACCGGCGTCAAGGGCGAGCTCACCGTGGACGTAGGCTCCGGCGAGGTCCGCGTCACCGACGGCGAAGGGCTGCTCAACGTCGACACCGGCTCCGGCGAGGTGGAGGTGTCCCGCTTCAAGGGCCGCGACCTGACCGTGGACACCGGCTCGGGCAGCGTGCACGGCACCGATCTCACCGCGGAGCGGCTCTCCGTGGAAACCGGCTCCGGCGACATCGAGCTCGCCACGGTGAGCGCCCCGAGTCTCTCCCTGGAGACCGGGAGCGGCACCGTCCGGGCCGATCTTCGCACCGCGGTCCAGTCGTTGAGCGTCGAGACCGGCTCGGGCGACGTAGCCCTCACCGCGCCTCCGACCCTCGACGCCGAAGTGGTGATCGAGACGTCCAGCGGCGACATCGAGAGCGATTTCCCGCTCCAGGTGACCCGACACGCCCGCGATCACCTGGTCGGGCGGATCGGGTCGGGCAAGGGGCGGATCGCGGTGGAGACGGGCTCGGGCGACGTCCGGCTGATCAAGCGTCCGGGCTGACGCCCAGCGCCTCGACGTAGGAGGCGCCTGCGGCCATGCGGTCGTAGAGGGCGCTGAGGGTCTCGGGGGCGCCGGCCAGGAATCGGCACCGGCTCTCCCCCCGGGAGCGGCACTCCACCTCCATGACCGCGACCAGCCCGTTGGACATGCGGCCGAAGAAATCGGCCAGCATCCCGCAGGTCACGTGGCAGGAGGGAAACTCGCTGGAGGCGCCGCCGGCCTCGGCCCAGTCGGCCGCGTCCAGCGCCAGCACCGCGCCCAGGTGGCGGGCGGTGAGGGCCCCCCAGCCCTGGTCGGTGAAGAACTCCGCCAGCACCTCGCTCAGGTAGGCCATGTCTAGGTCGCCGGGGCGCTCGACGCCGCGGGTGCCCAGCAGCCACTCGGCGAACTCGCCGTAGAGCTCCTCGCCGCCCGCGAAGCCGGCCTCCTGCAGATAGCTCGAGGCCTGCAGGCCGGTGTCCCGCTCGAGCGAGGCGCGCAGCTGGTGAAGGACGCGGCGGCCGATCCGGACGCCGCCGTGCGGGGCAGGGCTCTGGCTGGTGCTCATGGAGTGTCGGGTTGAAGGTGCTGCATCTTAGGACCCGCGTCCGACGCGACGCAAGAGCTCGGCCTCGTCGATGACCTCGACCCCCAGGGCGCGCGCCTTCTCCAGCTTCCCGCCGGCGTCGTCGCCGGCCACCACCGCGTCGGTCTTCTTGCTCACGCTCCCCGCCACCCGGCCGCCCGCCTGCTCGATGAGGTCGCCGGCCTCCGAACGGCTCAGGGTGGGGAGCGTCCCGGTGAGCACGTAGGCCTTTCCCGCCAGCGCCCCGCCCGCTTCGGCCGCGCGCGGCTCGGTGAAGGTGAGGCCCGCCCGCTCCAGCCGCTCGATCAGCCGCCGGTTCCGCGGCTCGCCGAAGAAGCCCACCACCGCCTCGGCGATGGCTCCGCCGATACCGGGGACGTCGTTGATCGCTTCTTCCGAGGCGCCCATCAGCGCGCCCATGGTCCCGAAGCGCCGGGCCAGCAGCTGCGCCACCGTCTTGCCCACGTGGCGGATGCCGAGGCCGAAGAGGAGGTTGGAGAGCGGCTGCCGGCGGGACGCGTCGATCGCGGCGACCAGCTGCTCGGCGGACTGCTTGGCGAACCGCTCCAGCTCCACCAGCTGGGGGGCGGTCAGGTCGTAGAGGTCGGCGACGTCGTGCACGAGCCCCTCGTCGAGCAGCTGGCGCACCCGCTCGTAACCCAGTCCCCGGATGTCCATCGCGTCGCGCGAGGCGTAGTGCACCAGCCCCTCGAGCACCCGGCCCGGGCAGCTCACGTTGGGGCAGTAGCGCATCGCCTCGTCGGCCGGGCGCTCCACCGCGGTGCCGCAGCGGGGGCAGCGATCGGGCATGACGAACTCGCGCTCGTTCCCCTGGCGCTTGTCCACCAGCGGCCGCACTACCTGGGGAATCACCTCGCCGGCGCGGATCACCTCGACCCAGTCGCCGATACGGATGTCCTTCTGGGCGATCAGGTCTTCGTTGTGGAGCGTGGCGCTGCTGACGGTCACCCCGCTGATCTCCACCGGCTCCAGCGAGGCCCAGGGATTGAGCGCGCCGGTGCGGCCCACGTTGATCTGGATGTCGTTCACCCGGGTGACGGCGACCTCGGGGGCGAACTTCCGGGCGATGGCCCAGCGCGGCTCCCGGCCGCCGACGACGCCCAGCTCGGTGTGCAGCGGGAGCTGGTCCACCTTGACCACGATGCCGTCGGCCTGGAAGGGCAGGTGGGGGATGAGCTGCTCCAGCCCCGCCACCCGCTGGTGGACCTCCTCCAGCCCACCGTAGCGCTCCCGGTGCGGCTCGACCTGGAAGCCCCAGGCGTCGAGCAGGTCGAGGGTCTCCCAATGGGTTCGGGCCGTCAGCGTCCCCTCGATCGGCTCCACCGAGAAGGCGAACATCCGGAGCCGCCGCTTGCGGGTCAG
>DASSML010000409.1:0-12074 GCA_035688895.1 Gemmatimonadales bacterium | reverse complement strand
GCGGTGGGGGCGGGCAGCGCGGGCAGCGGCGCGGGCTTGAGCTCGGCCGCCACGACCGCCGGCGGCCGTCCCACCAGCACGCCGACCTGGTATTGCGCTTCGGAGACCGCCGACTCGAGCGCGGGAATCAAGGCGAGCGTGAAGGAGAGCTGCGCCTGCGCCCGCTCGGTATCGAACGCGGTGCCGCGGCCGGCATCCAGACGATCCTTGGTCAACTGATAGGTACGCTGCTGGTTCTCGGCGTTGCGCTGGGCCACCGCCAAGCGCTCCTGCGCTCCGCGCAGCTCGAAGTAGGCCCTCGCGAGCTCGGCCGTGAGCGAGACCTGGACGTTGCGCAGGTCCTCCTGGGATACCGCGACGAAGGCGCTCTGCGCCTGGATGTTCTTGCGGAGGCGGCCGAACAGATCGACCTCCCATGAGGCGTCGAAGCCCGCGTCCCAGATGCCCTGATCGGGAAACCTTTGCGCGGCCACCGGAAAGGTGGCGGCGGAGATCCGCTGCCGGGTGTAGCCCCCGCCGAAGGTGATCGTGGGCGCGAGATCGAAGGTGCTCTCCGCCCGCAGCGACCGCGCGCCTTGCACCCGCGCCGTCGCGGCGCGCACGTCGAGGTTGGCGCTGGCCAGCTCGTTCAGCAGCCGGTCGAACGTCGTGTCACCCAGCACTCGCCACGCCGCCGCGGCCGCCTGGGCCGCGGCCGCCACGCCCGAGTCGGCCGGCGGGGGAAATGCCGATGGCACCACGTTGGGCGCCGCCGCCGTGCCGGATGGATCGGCCGGTTCGCGGAAGTGGGCCGGCACGGGCACCGGCGGGGAGCGGTACTCCGGCGCTCCGCAGGCCGCGAGCACCATCGGGAACAGGACCGCGAGCTTGACCGCGGGACTCCGCATGAGACGACTCCTCACCACTCAGGGTTCAGACGGGACGCCCAAGGTGAAATGCGACAGATGGGGCCCGTACGGGACGCCGACGGCCTCGCCTCTCGCCACCGACGGTCAAACAGTTGTATAACTATCGAACCACCAACACCTTCGGCCCCCGAGACCGCCTTGCGTCCCCGGAGCTCGATCGGCCCTGCTTCCTACCCTTTGCCGCCCGCCCGCCGCAGCAGCTCCGCCGTATACGCCTGGAGAGTGTCCCGCCTGACGCAGTAGTTGACGTACTGCCCCTCCCGCCGGGATTCCACCAGGCCTGCGGTCACCAACTCCTTCATATGGTGGGAAATGGTAGCCTTGGAGACCGCGAACATCGACCCCAACCGGGCGCAGGGACACTCCCTGCCGCCCGAGATCGTCTCCAGCAGGGCCATACGCCGAGGATCGGCGAGTGCCTTGCCGATCAAGGTGAACTGCGCTTCGGAGAGCGCTGGCCGGGTGGGGGGCCGCGTGGACATAGTTTAACGATTATCGAACTGTCTAACTGATGTCAAGGCGGGATCGGACGGGGATCAGCTGCTGCCGAGGATCTCCAGCTCGAGGCGGGTGGCCCTGGCCTCGGCCAGCGCGCCGAGATCGCCGAAGGCGTCGACGGCCTCGCGGAGGGCGTGGCGGGCCTGTGTCGGGCGACCGGTCTGGGCGTAGAGCCGCCCCAGGTCGCGGACGATCTCGGCGTCGGAGAGGCGAGCGTCGGTGAGCTGCGCCAGCTCACGGGCGCGCCCCAGCCGGGTTTCCGCCTGCGCGTCGGAGCCCTCGGCCCGCTCGCAGAGCGCCAGCACCCGCTCCACGTCCGGCGCGTCGAACCGGGCGCCCAGCGCCTCGAGTGAGCTGCCGGCCCGCTCGACCGTGGCCCGACCTTCCTTCACCCGACCGAGCGCGAGGAGCGATTCGGCGTGATTGACCCGGCAGAGCGCGGCGAGATGGGCCTCGCCCGCGGCATCCGCCAGCCGCTCGCACTGGCGATAGAGCGCGCAGGCCTCGGCGTGGGCGCCGCGATCGGCCGTGAGCATGCCCAGGTTGTGGAGGGTAATGGCGCTGCCGCTCCGGTCGCCCAGGCTCTCGAAGGCCGCGAGCGAGCGCCGGTAGTGGGATTCCGCCGCCGCGAGGTCGCCCCGGATGTTGGCCACGATGCCGAGGTTCTGCGCCACCCTGGCGAGCACCGGGGGGTGCTCGGCCGCGAGGTCGAGCGCCTCGGTGAGCGCGCTCTCGGCGGCGCCGAGGTTGCGGGTCTCCAGCTCCAGGCCGCCCAGTGCGTTCAGCGTCTCCGCCATCAGCCGCCGGTTGCCCAGCATCCGGGCCACCGCGTAGCTCTGCTGCAGGCCGCTTCGGGCCCGGGGCGAGTCGCCGCAGTGATGCGACATGATGGCGCGCCGGCGGAAAGCTTCGGCCAGCGCCAGTTGGTCATCCTGGCGCGTGGCGCTCACGATGACGGCGTCGTACGCCGCCTCCGCGGCCCGGATGTGCCCGGCAAGCTCGAACTCCCGGGCCTGCCGCAGCAGCCCGGGTACGTCGACCCACGCCTCGGCTGGGCGCCGAGCGTCGCTGGTGACACTGCCTGAATTCATGTCGGATCGGAAAAAGGAGGCTCCGTCAGAGTACGCTACAATCCGGCGGCGGTCAAGAGGGAAGGAGGTGTCGAGAAATTCATCAGTGGGTGTGCGCCGGCGCCTCCGTCTTCCAAAAGTCGATCCCGCCGGCCTGCTGTCCCACGTCCACACTCGCCACCCGGGTCAGCGTGGTCAGGTCCAGGACGTCCACCGTGCCCGGCTCGGCGCCGACCCCCTCGAGGGTCACGAAGGCGTAGCGGCTGTCGGGCGAGATCACGAGCCCGCTAGGCAGGCGGCGCGAGGTCGGGATCCGGGCCAGCTCCTTGCCGCTCCGGGTGTCGATCACCGACACGGCCTTGCCCTTCTTGTCGGTGCCGACCAGGAGCCGGCCGTCCGGGCTCGCGGCCAGGTTGTAGATCCCCTCACCCGCCGGGATCCGTCGCCGGAGCTTCCACGCGTCGACGTCGATCTCCACGATGTCGTTGGCCTTGTTGCAGGCGACCCAGACGGTATGGCCGTCGGTGGACGGCTGGGCCCAGGTCGGCGAGCACGTGACATTGCCCCTCGGCATCGTCGTGGGCGGCCCGTCCATGCCCTTCTCGGCCCCGGGCGCCACCATGAAATGGCGGGTGATGGCCAGCCGGTCCGCGTCGATCTCCACCAGTACGTCGTTCATCATGCAGGCGGAGTAGTGGCGCCGGCCGTCGGGAGAGAGCCGGGAGCCGTGCGGCATGACGCAGGTGGGGATCCGCTTCACCTCCAGCATCCGGTCGAGCCAGACCACCGACACCGAGCTCGGGACCATCTCGCCGTAGAGGTTGAAGTTCACCGTCCAGCCGTAGTGCCCGCCGGGGGCTACCTGCAGCGTGGCGGGAAACCGGCCCAGCGTCACCCGGCCCGCCTGGCTGTCGTCGGCGGTGGAGAACTTCCACATCGCCCCATCGGGCGTGCCGTGCGCCGTGGTCACGTAGTACCACTGGCCGTCGGGGCTCACCGACAGGCCGTGGGGGCCGACCAGCTCGGTGGGGTTGAGGCTGATGCGCCGCTCGCGCTCCACCCGCGCGCCGCCCGGGCCGAACCGCACCAGCGCGATCCGGTCGTTCCCCTCGCTCGCCACGAACATCAGGTAGTCCCGGTCGGGCGGGCCGGGCGGGGTCGAGGCCAGCGCGAGCGCGGCGAGCAGCGCGATCATGGGATGGCCGGGGACCGGGACCGCCGCGGATTCACCCGCACCACCCAGAGCCCGTTGTTGAAGTCGTTCACGTAGGCCAGGCCGTCCTTGGGATTCACCACCACGCCCCAGTCGAAGGCCGCGTTCTGGACCACGCCGCCCATGTCGGCGGTGTTGAGCGAGGCCATCTCCCGCTGCTGAGCGCGGAGATCGCCCTTGAGCTCGCCGGAGATGTCGAAGACGTGGAAGCCCGCGTCGTAGGCGCCCATGTAGAGGGTGTCGCCCGCCTGCCAGACGTTGTGCACGCCGCCCATCTCGGGCGTGTACCACGCGACCGACTTGGGATGCTCGATGTCGCTCACGTCGATCACCTGGAGGGTGCCGTACATCCGGCTGGAGGACGCGTCCTTGGCGCCCTGGATCGAGCCGTTCAGGTACACCTCGTCGGCGATGAAGACGTACTTCCCGCCCCGCTGCCGCCAGGCGGTGTGGGTGCCCCGGGTGAAGCCGGGCGCGGAGACGTCCTCCACGTCGCGGTAGAGCGAGTCGAGGTTGTACTTGAACTGGGAGACCAGGGTCGGCTTGTCGGGCCGGCCGCCCCACTTGCCGTTGCCGATGTCGAGGATCACCAGCCCGTCATTCCAGTAGCTGGCGTAGAGCAGCCCGTCCACGATGTCGAGGTCGTGCACGTAGCGCGCGGCGTCGGGCCGATCGGTGCGCCACTCGCCCGCCCGGACCGGCTTGGCCGGATCCGAGAGGTTGACGATGTCGATCGCGCCGGTGCCGTCGTTGGTGAGGAAGACGTACCGCCCGTACTGCGGGTTCTCGTAGATGTAGATCGAGTGCACCCCGCCGGCCACGCCGTCGACGAACTGGGAGATCTCCTTGGGGTGGAGCGGGTCGTGGGTGTCGGCGATGACGATGCCGTTCTTCCGGTCGGCGGCGCCCTCCCGGGTGAAGACCATGTAGTTCCCGTCCGGGGTGGTCTGCATGTCGTTCACCAGCCGGGTGTTCGCCATGATCGAGTCGACCACCACCGGATTGCCCGGGTTGCTGATGTCGATGGCGTAGACCCGGTCGCCGCCCATATGGGTGCCCAGATAGGCGACCTTGCCGTTGGGGTGGATCCACACCTCGGAGGTGGCGAAGGCGCTCCGGGGGAGACGTCCCACCACGGTCACCGACCGCCGCACCTCCCGCTCGTTCACCAGGACGTTGGCGCTGGCCGCGTGGCGGCCGAGCGTCGCCGTCACGGTGTACGGCCCCGGCCGATAGGCCACGAAGTGTCCGTCGGCATCGAGCTGGCCGTCGCCGGGGGAGAAGCTCCAGGTGGGCGTGAGCCCGGTGATCGGCTTGCCCGCGGCGTCACGCGCCTCGAGGGTGAAAGGCACGACATCGCCCTGGCGCACGGTGGGGTGCGCGGGAGAGAGCGCGAGGGTTCCGATCTGCCCGCCGAGGACCTTCACCACGACGGTAGTGTCCACCCCACGCACGGAGGCAGTGACCTTGGCGGTACCGGCAGCGTGCCCCGTGATGATGCCGTCGCGGTCCACCGACGCCACCTTGGACGCGCTGCTCCGCCAGCGCACCGTGTCGAGGGTCCGGTCGTTGGCCTTGGAGAAGGGGATCGCGCTGAGCCGGAGCGACTGCCCGGGGACGATCGTGGCCGCGCCCGGCGCAAGCTCCACCCGCACCGCCGGTCCCGGCACGCCGAAAAACTCGACCGAGGTGGAATCCACGAACGGCTCGGTGCCGGGTACCAGCGCGATCAACGCGAGCGGGAACTTGCCCACCGAGCTCGCGACCAGCCACCCCGTGGTGTCATTGACCCCGCCTTCGCCCGAGCCACCCAGCATCTTCACCGCCAGCACGGCGTTGGGAACCGGCTTGCCGGACTCGTCCAGCGCGCGCAGCGTGAGATGCACCGAATCCCCGGCGGTGATGGTTCGGCCGGCGGGCTGCACCTCGATTCGCTTGACCGGCGAAGGCGGCAGACCGGCTGCGGGCGCCGTGGCCGTGGCGGTGGGCTGCTGGAGGGCGAGCAGGAGCGCGGGAAGCGCGACGAGCGGCAGCACGGGGTCCTCGTGGCGGATAGGGAAAAAGGTGGGGGGATTCTAGGGGCCGTGTCGGCGGGGGGCAAGCGGACGGGTCGGACGCGCGAGCTGCGCGATCCGCCGCCCCGCCGCCGAGTCGGCGATCAGGGTCGCCAGGCGCTTGGCCCGGGTCTCCTCCCGCTTGGCGCTCACGACCCAGTGGGTCGCGGTGCGGCGATACCACGGCGCCTGCGACTGGAAGTAGCTCCACGCCTTGCGGTTGCGCTTGAACGCGCGCTCCTGCTCCGGGGCGAGCCGCGCCTGGTCGCGCCGCTCGTAGGAGTAGATCCCGGACTTGGCGGCGGTCCGGGCCGCGTGCGCGGTTCTTCCGGCCTGGTGCATCAGGCCAAGCGCCTCGAGCTCCCCGACCCGCTTGAGGTTGATCCTGCTCCAGGTGCCGCCCGCGCGCCGTGGGGTGAACCGGATGGCGTAGCTCTCCGGGCCCAGGCTCCGGCGCACGCCATCGATCCAGCCGTAGCAGAGGGCCTGGTCCACCGACTCCGGCCAGGTGATGCTGGGCCGGCCGGTGCCCCGCTTGTAGAACCCGACCCAGAGCTCCTCCGCGCTCGCGTGATGGCGGGCCAGCCAGGCCCGCCACGCATCGGGGGTCGCGAAGAACGTCGGGTCCATGCCTCAGTCTACCGGCGGGATTACACTTCGGCCACACCCGCACGCTCGAGGAACGTCATGTACCAGGATCAGGATCCTGTCGCTCCGTCCCGCCCGGTCGATTCCGTGGCGGAGCGGCTGCTTCGCGCCCGCACCATCGTCATCAGCGGCGAGATCACCCAGAAGCTCGCGGCGGACGTCGTGAGCCAGCTGGTCGCGCTGGCCTCCGAGTCGGATGGCGACATCACCGTCTTCGTGAACTCGCAGGGCGGCCACGTCGAGGCCGGCGACACCATTCACGACATCCTGCGCTACATCCGGCCTAAAGTGCGCATGATCGGCACCGGCTGGGTGGCGAGCGCAGGGGCGCTGGTGTACGTGGCCGCGCCGCGGGAGCAGCGCTACTGTCTCCCCAACACCCGCTTCCTCCTGCACCAGCCCTCCGGCGGCGCGGGCGGAGCCGCCAGCGACATCGAGATCGAAGCGCGGGAGATCCTGCAGATGCGCGACCGACTCAACCGGATCTTCGCCCGGGAAACCGGCCAGCCGCTGGAGCGGATCGAGGAGGACACCCACCGCAACTTCTGGCTCAGCGCCGAGGCCGCGGTGCGCTACGGGCTGGTGGGACGGATCATCGCTCGGGCGAGCGAGCTCGACGGCTGAAACGTCGAATGCCCGGGCGGAGACTGCGCCCCGGCACGGCAGGCAGCTTGGTTACCCGGGCTGCCACCGGGGCCCGAAGGCTATGCTGCGATCGACCGCTACTGCTTGACCCAGGTGGGACGCAGGTCCCGGGTCACGTCCGCCACCAAACTCCGCACCACTTCCCCGTAGGCTTCGTCCGGGTCCCGCATCGCCACCGCCGCGCCGCCGGTGCCCAGGCCGACATGGCCGAGCTCCTCGCTCGTGTTGGCGCTGGAGCGCCACATCGTTCCGCCGGTCTTGGTCGAGACCAGCTGGACCGTGAGCTGCGCGGTGACGCCGGCCCGCATGTCCACGCTCGCCACGCCGACGCGCCCCTGCGGCTTGACCTCGGACATGGTGAGCCGCCCCACGAACACGGCCGGCACGTCGCGCGAGCGGCCCAGCGCGCGGGCCAGCGTGGCGCCGTCCACATCGGGCGGGAGTCCGCGGAGCGCGGAGTCCGCCGCGCGGACCTCGAGCAGCTCGAACCCCGACTGGTTGGCCAGGAGCGCCTCGGCGAACCGCTGAGTAGCCGACTCGGTGAGCTTCGGGTCTTGCCGCTCCGAGCTGAAGGTCACCAGCGCGACGCGGCCATAGGGCGCGAGGTCGAGGCGGGGCGGCACCTGGGAGTACTTCGCCGCGCAGGCCGAGAGGGCCAGCGCGCCGCAAACCGCGAGAGCCTGTTGCAGGCCGACGGTCCCCCGAGCGGGGATTGAGCGCATAGAGCGTTCCCTGGACGATGGTTACGACCCCAGGGGCAAGAGACGCGCCAGTCCTGCTTGCTTCCGCCGTACCACGCCGATACCCTTCGGGCGCTCCCCCAACCTCAAAAGCAAGTTCGTGCACCGTCTCCGATTGAGCCGTGATCGCAGAGGAGTCGTGACTCGTGTCCGTCTCGTCCCCACGCTGACGGCGCTAGCCCTCGGCCTGATCGTCACGGGACGGGCCGAGGCGCAGAGCACGGTCGTGCTGAACATCAAGGTCCGCGACGAGCTCCCTGCCCACCCCCAGCTCGATCAGGTGCTCCGAGGTCATCGCTCGCCGCCGGTCCGGGCCCTCTTCGGAAATCTCCCCGCCGTCCAGCTGCAGTCGCTCGAGAGCGGCGCCCGGCTCCGCGCCCGCAAGCCGTTGCCCCGGCTGGGGAGCTGGCAGCGGATCGAGGTCGATCGTGCCACCGACCTCCCCCGGCTGCTGGCGGAGCTCAACGCCCTGGCCGAGGTGGACACGGCGTATCTCGCACCGGCGCCGGCCCCGCCGCCGGGCTTCCCCGACGCGCTCGCCTCGCCCGACTTCACCGGCCGGCAGGGGTACCTGGGCCCGGCCCCGGACGGGCTCGACGCCCGCTTCGCCCGCACCCAGACCGGCGGGGACGGCGGGGGGGTCAAGCTGATCGACGTCGAGTACTCCTGGCTCCTCTCCCACGAGGACCTGCAGCTCGACGGCGCGTCCCTCGGCGGGGCCTGCGATCCCTTCTGCGCCGACGACCACGGCACCGCCGTGCTCGGCATGCTGGCCGGGCGGGCCAATGCCTTCGGCGTCACCGGCGCGGTGTCGGCGGCGAACACCAGGGTGATCTCGCCGGTCGAGACCGGCACCCTCCGCTACAATCTCCCCGCCGCCATCGCGGCCGCGGGCGCCGCGCTCGGTCCGGGCGACGTGCTCCTCGTCGAGCAGCAGGCGGTCGGGCCGCACGGCGGGCAGCTCTTCGTTCCGGCCGAGTGGGACCCGGCGGTGTTCGACGCCATCCGGGTGGTGACCCAGGCCGGGGTGATCGTGGTCGAGGCCGCCGGTAACGGCGGCGAGAACCTCGACGGCGCCGACTTCCAGGGCCGCTTCGACCGGAGCCGTTTCGATTCGGATGCGATCATCGTCGGCGCGGGCACCCAGGCGCATGCCCGCTCGTCCTTCTCCAGCTATGGCTCCCGGGTGGACCTGCAGGGATGGGGCTGCTGCGTCACCAGCACGGGCTACGGCGACCTGTTCACCGGCGGCACTCGGGCTACGCGATACACCGGCACCTTCGCCGGCACCTCGAGCGCTTCGGCGATGGTCGCGGGTGCGGCGGTGGCGGTGCAGGGCTTCCACAAGGGTTCGCGGGGAACGGTGCTGGCGCCCGACGATCTGGTCGCACTCCTGCGCAACACCGGCACGCCCCAGAGCGGCGGCGCGACCCAGCCGGTCGGACCCTTCCCCAACCTTCGCGCCGCGCTGGTGCAGCTCGGGGCCCAGCCCCTCCGAGCGACGGTGACCGTGGCCGTGAGCGGCACCGGCGCGGGGAGCGTCGGCAGCACGCCGGCCGGGATCGCCTGCTCGGCGGCCGCGGGATCGTCGAGCGGGACCTGCGGCACCCAGTTCGAGGTCGGCACCGCGGTATCGCTGAGCGCGACGCCAGTCGCGGGGTCGGTGTTCACCGGCTGGTCGGGGGCCTGCGGAGGGACCGGCGCCTGTCAGCTCACCGTCGCCGAGAACACCACCGTCACCGCGGCCTTCGACATCGCGACCTTCCCCCTGCACGTGAACGGCACGGGAAGCGGGAGCGGCAGCGTGGCGAGCCAGACGGGCCTCACACCGGCCGTCGCCTGTACCTCGGCAGCCGGCAGCGTGAGCGGCGCCTGCAACGTCACCTACGTGGCCGGCACCGTGGTCACGCTGACCCCGACGACCTCGATCGGCACGGTCTTCGACGGCTGGACCGGCGCGTGCACCGGCACGGGTGCCTGCACCGTGACCATGAGTCAGGCCCGCAGCGTGACCGCCCGCTTCGTGAACCGCAGTTTCGCGCTCGGTCTGTCCGGAACCGGCGGCGGCGGGGGCACCATCGCGACCGCCGAAGGGGTCCAGCCGCCGCTCAGCTGTGCCGCGGCGGCCGGCGCCACGTCCGGGAGCTGCACCGCCGCGTACCCCGCGGGCACCGTCATAGCGCTGCTGGCGACGGCGGCGACGGGATCGCGCTTCGGTGGCTGGAGCGGAGGCTGCACCGGAACCGGCACCTGCACCGTCACGCTCGATCAGGCGCGCTCGGTCACCGCGACGTTCGACTTGATGCCCTTCACCCTCACGGTGGCCGGGAGCGGCGCCGGCGCGGGCCGGGTGACCGCCGACGCGGGCGGGATCGACTGCGTGCTGACGGGCGGGAATGGATCGGGTGTCTGCGCGGCGGCGTTCCCGGCCGGTACCGCCGTCACCCTCACCGCCGCCGCATCGGCCGGCTCCGTCTTTACCGGCTGGACCGGGGCCTGCACCGGCACCGCCACGTGCGTGGTCACAGTGGATCAGGCTATCACGGTGGGCGCGGCCTTCGCTCTCGATCTGACGACGCTCACGGTGGCGGGCGCGGGCGACGGCGAGGGTTCGGTCGCCGCGAGCCCCGACGGCATCACCTGCACCATCACCGCCGGCGCGACGACCGGCACCTGCGCCGCCGACTATGCGGGCGGCACCAGCGTCACCCTCAGCGCCACGGCGGCGGCGGGCTCCGCGTTCGCCGGGTGGGACGGCGACTGCAGCGGGACGGCCGCGTGCGTGGTGACTCTCGATGTCCCCCGGGCCGTCACGGCGACCTTCAGCCGGCAGACTGCCGGTCTGCGGGTGGCCGGCGCCGGAACCGGCAGCGGCAGCGTGGCCAGCGGGCCCGGCGTCGGCGAGGGACTCGCCTGTGCGGTCACCGAAGGCGTGGCCGCGGCCTCCGGCTGTCGGGTCGAGGTAGCGCTCGGCGGGGTGGTGACGCTCACGGCCGCCGCGGACCCCGGCTTCCTGTTCGCCGGCTGGGGCGGGGCGCCATCCTGTTCCACCGCCCCGTCGTGCGCGGTCACGGTGAGCGTCGAGACCGCGGTGACCGCGCGCTTCATTCCCCAGCCGCCGGCTGGTGTGGCGGCGGGCAACCTCCTGGGCAAGCCGCGCCTGACGCCGGAGCAGGTCCGTGCCCTGGATGAGGCCGGCAACCACAATGGCCGGTTCGACGTGGGGGACTACCTGGCGCTGCTCGATCGGGAGGGCGAATGAGCTCGGCACGCGCCATCCTGCTGGCGGCGCTGCTCGGCGTGACCGCGTGCGGCGGCGGCTCGGACCTGTCGGCGCCGTTGTCGGGGCCGCTCGACCTGGTGCTGCAGACGCCCGCGGACAACGACGGCATCGTGCTGGTCGAGGTCGCGGGGGGGACGGTGGACTCGGTGACCGCGCTGAGCTACCGCACCGAGTCCTCGTCGGTCGGTACGGCGCCGCTCCGAATCGTGGTGAGCGGCGCCCTCCGCGACGGCAAGCTGGTCCGGATCTGGGTGCCCGACCGCACCCATGCGGACGACTACTCCGCCACCGTGGTCGAGGCGGCGGCGCGGGGCACCTACGCGCTGCAGGACGTCGCCGAGTACCGGATCGAGGTCACGGGCACCGCGCCCTGACGTCCGTCAGCGGTCGATGTAGGACATCATCTCCCGGCCATACCGCGGACCCGCGATCGCCTCGGCCGTGAGCGCCGTGTCCAGCCGCGCCACCGCCGTCCGGTCCAGCCGCAGGGTCGCCGCCGCGAGGTTCTCCTCCAGATAGGACCGCCGCTTGGTGCCGGGGATGGGCACCAGGTCGTCGCCGCGGGCCAGCACCCAGGCCAGCGCCACCTGGGCCGGTGTCGCGCCCAGCTCCCGGCCCACCTCACCGACCACCTTGGCCGCCCGCATGTTGGCGTCGTAGTTCTCGCCCTGAAAGCGCGGGTCGCCGCGGCGGTAGTCGTCCTCGGGGTACTCCTCCGCCCGCCGAGCGGTGCCGGTGAGGAAGCCGCGCCCCAGCGGGCTGAAGGGGACCAGCCCGATCCCCAGCTCGCGAAGCAGCGGGATGATTTCGGTCTCCAGGTTCCGCTCCCAGAGGGAGTATTCGCTCTGGAGCGCCGAGATCGGGTGCACCGCGTGGGCCCGCCTGATCGTCTCGACTCCCGCCTCGGACAGGCCGAGGAACCGCGCCTTTCCTTCGCGCACCAGGTCGGCCATGACGCCGACCACGTCCTCGATCGGGATCGTGGGATCGACCCGATGCTGGTAGAGGAGGTCGA
>DASSML010000408.1:0-2442 GCA_035688895.1 Gemmatimonadales bacterium | reverse complement strand
TACCTCTCGGCGCGGGACGGGCGCCGGGTGGCCCTGCCGCTGGAGTACTGAGGTGGTCGGGGCGGTATGGCCGTGACCGACGCGCTCCACCGCAAGGGCATCATCCTCGCAGGCGGAACCGGCTCGCGGCTCTACCCGGTCACCCGCTCGGTCTGCAAGCAGCTCCTCCCGGTGTACGACAAGCCGATGATCTACTACCCGCTCAGCACCCTGATGCTGGCGGGCATCCGCGACATCCTGGTGATCAGCACCCCGCACGACCTGCCCGCGTTCGAGCAGCTCATGGGGAACGGGGCGCAATGGGGCCTGTCGCTCAAGTACGCCGCGCAGCCCGCGCCCGAGGGCCTGGCGCAGGCCTTCATCATCGGCCGGGAGTTCATCGGCTCCGACCCGAGCTGCCTGATCCTGGGCGACAACATCTTCTACAGCCACGATCTCGGCGTGACCCTCCGGCGAGCGGGGAAGCGCGATCCGGGCGCCACGATCTTCGCCTACCACGTACACAACCCGCAGGTCTACGGCGTGGTCGAGTTCGACGGCAGCGGGCGCGCCATCGCGATCGAGGAGAAGCCCCGGCAACCGCGCTCGAACTACGCGGTCACCGGGATCTACTTCTACGACAACCGGGTGGTGGACGTCGCCCGGGAGATCCGGCCCAGCGCCCGCGGAGAGCTGGAGATCACCGACGTCAACGCCTGGTACCTCAAGGCCGGCGCGCTCCAGGTCGAGATCATGGGACGAGGGACCGCGTGGCTCGATACCGGAACCCACGAGCTGCTGCTCCAGGCCGGCCACTTCATCGAGACGATCGAGCAGCGGCAGGGGCTCAAGATCTCCTGCCCCGAGGAGATCGCCTACCGGATGCAGTACATCGACGCCGCGGCCCTCGAGCGGCTGGCGGACACCTATCGCGGCACGAGCTACGGCCAGTACCTCGGCCGGGTCGTGAGGGAGCCAAAGATCCGGTGAAGGTGGAGACCACCGGCCTTCCGGGCGTGCTGGTGCTCGAGCCCGTCGTCCATCGCGATCAGCGCGGGTTCTTCCTGGAGACCTGGCGGTCCGAGCGCTACGCCGAGGCCGGCCTGCCGGTGAGCTTCGTGCAGGACAACCACAGCCGCTCCGCCCGTGGTACCCTGCGGGGGCTGCACTATCAGGTGGAGCAGGCGCAGGGCAAGCTGGTCCGCTGCGCCAGCGGTGAGGTCTTCGACGTGGCGGTGGACCTCCGTCGGGGCTCCTCCACCTACGGGCGCTGGACCGCCGTGACCCTCTCCGACCGCGACCACCGCCAGCTCTGGATTCCGCCCGGCTTCGCCCACGGCTTCTACGTCTTGAGCGAGACAGCCGACGTGGAGTACAAGTGCAGCACTGTCTATGCGCCGGCGCACGAGCGGGTCATCCGCTGGGACGATCCCGACCTGGCCATCGCCTGGCCGCTCCAGGGCCGCGCGCCGGTGGTCTCGCCCCGGGACGCCGGCGGACTCGCCTTCCGGGACGCCCCGGCCTGCGAGTGAGTCGCGCCCGCCTCCCGGCCGCGCTCCTGACCGGCGCCTCCGGGCAGCTCGGTCGGGCACTGGAGGCCACGGCGCCGAAGGCCTGGCGGGTGGTCGCCTGCGATGGCTCGACGCTGGACGTGACCCGCCCCGAGGCGGTGGAAGAGGTGGTGCTACGGGAGCGTCCGACGCTGATCGTGAACGCGGCCGCCTTCACCGCGGTCGATGCCGCCGAGCGGGATGCGGAGCGAGCGGAGGCGGTCAACTCCGGCGGAGCCGCGCACGTGGCCGAGGCGGCCAAGCGGGCCGGGGCGCGACTGATTCACGTCTCCACCAATTATGTGTTCGACGGGGCACAGGGCCGCCCGTATGCCCCGGCGGATCGGCCCCATCCCCTCAGTGTCTACGGCCGGACCAAGCTCGCCGGCGAGCGCGAGGTGACGCGGATCTCCGAGGGCTCGGCCCTGATCGTCCGGACCTCGTGGCTCTATTCGGCGCACGGACGCAACTTCGTGCTCACCATGCTCCGCCTCATGCGCGAGCGCGACACGGTCGGGGTGGTGGACGACCAGGTCGGCTCGCCGACCTGGGCTCGGGGCCTGGCGGAGACGATCTGGGCGGCCGCCGGTGCGCCGGCTGTGCGGGGAGTGCATCATTGGACGGACGCGGGAGTCGCCAGCTGGTACGACTTCGCCGTCGCGATTCAGGAAGAAGCGCTGGCGCTGGGCGTGCTCGCTCGCGCGGTGCCGATCCGGCCGCTCCGCACGGCCGAGTATCCCACCGACGCGCGCCGGCCGGGCTACGGCGTGCTGGATCGAAGCGCGGCGCTGGCCGGCCTCGGAGTTCCGGTGCGTCACTGGCGGGAACAGCTGCGCACGATGCTGCGGGAGGTGGTTCCTGCGTAGGCTGCTGGTCACCGGCGGCGCGGGCTTCATCGGCGCCAACTTCGTGC
>DASSML010000407.1:0-4599 GCA_035688895.1 Gemmatimonadales bacterium | reverse complement strand
CGGGCTGGACCGAGTGCGGGAGCTATTGCGTAAGGGCGATGTGCTGGTGGTGTGGCGACTTGACCGGCTGGGGCGGTCGCTGCGGCATCTGATCGAGCTGATGAACGATCTGGAGGGGCAAGGGATCGGTTTCCAGAGCATCACGGAAGCGATTGATACCACGTCCTCCGGCGGCACGCTGGTGTCCCACATCTTCGCGAAGATTTTCTTTGACGCCCCGCGCGGCGTCGCCTAGGCTCGGGCCGGCTCGGAGACGGGGCGCCGCGGGGCGCGTACGGCCCCCGGCCCCGTGACGCGGGGGACGGACCCTCGCGCGTGTCGAGGCGCGTCCCCTCCGGGCCGGGGGTCCGGGCGCCCGCTGCGAGTCCGGCGAGTCGGTCGTCTGGCCGGGGCAGACCGGGACCCTACATATCCGGGAGCAACGACCATGCATCGGGAACGGTGCGGATTCGTATGGGCGGTGGGCCTGACGGGCCTGATCACCTCGGTCGCCGTGGGCCAACAGGAGAAGGACCAGAGGATCGACCTGGCCAAGGTCCCCGCCGTGGTGAAGGAGGCCGCCGACAGGGCGGCCCCCGGCGTCACCTGGCACCACGCCTCCAAGGAGACCAAGGAGGGCAAGACCATCTACGAGCTGACCGGCAAGAACGCCCACGGCCGCGCGGTCGAGGTCGAGGTCACCCCCAAGGGGGAGGTCATCGAGGTCGAGACCGCCATCTCGCTCCGCGAGGTCCCCAAGGTCGCGCTCGACGCCTTCAAGGCCGAGTACCCCCATCTCAAGGCGACGGGGGCCGAGTCGGTCGCGGAGGGGGGCCAGGTCGTCGCCTATGACATCCTGACGCGGAAGGATCACAAGAGCGTCGAGTACCGGGTGAGCCCCGACGGCAAGACGGTCACGTTCGGGGAAGAGGAGGAAGAGGAGGAGAAGTGACCCGGCGGGGACAATGAAATGCATTTCGGTTCGGGGGACATCGTCGTTTGGCTCAACGGCCGCATCATGGCCCTCGTCCACAAGGGCTCCGACGGCGAGCCGTCGTGACACGGGAGCGGTTCACTATTGGGTTGCGCATGATCTGCAGGATTGGAACCAGCCCAGGATGTCCCGGGAGTTACCAACTGCAGCGCCCTCCCAAGAGGCCGAAAGCCAGCCGTCACTGCCAGGGAATCCTCAGAATCGCCCCTTGTGTCTCTTGCGGCTGCGCCGCCCGGACAACGTTGGGTGTGCAGTGCAAGGACATGGGTGACAAACGGTGCAAGGACATGGGTGACAGTTTTCCGCCATACTGGACCCCCGGAAAGGGGGTGCAGCATGCCCTGGGAGGTCCTGCCCGTGTCCGAACTCCGTCTCGCCTTCGTCCACCAAGTCGTCACGCTCCATCGGCCGATCCTGCGGGTCTGCTCCGACTTCCACATCAGTCGCAAGACAGGATCCAAGTGGTTGAGGCGCTATCGCCAGGAGTCGGCCGACGGCCTGAAGGATCGCTCGCGTCGGCCCCATCGCTCGCCAGCTCGGACCGATCCCGACCTGGAGCAGGCCATCCTCCAGGTGCGCGACACCTACGGCTGGGGACCCCGGAAAATCCACGAATACATGAATAATCATGCTATCAATTGCCCTTGCATTCGGACGGTCGCCAACGTCCTGTCGCGGTGCGGGCGGGTCGGGCCGCGCGGCCGGTCGGAGCCCGCGCCCGTCCAGTTCTTCGAGCGGAGCCGGCCCCACGAGCTGTGGCAGTGCGACTTCAAGGGCCCGATCGAGGTCGGGCGGCGCCCGGTCTACCCGTTCACCGTCGTCGACGACCATTCGCGCTTTCTGCTGGCGGTCCGGCCCTGCCTGGACAAGACGATGGGGACCGCTTTCGCTGCCCTCTGGGACGCCTTTGGGGAGTTCGGGCTCCCTGAGCGGATCCTCTGCGACAACGCCTTCGGCAGCCCCCAGCCCGACGTTCCGGGGGTCTCGTGGTTCGAGGCCCGGCTGATCCGGCTGGGGATCGGGACCAGCCACGGCCGCCCGTACCATCCCCAGACCCAGGGGAAGGTCGAGCGGTTGCACGAGACCTTCGAGGCCGAGGTGTGGCCGCACGTCCGGCGTGATGCGGTCGAACACTTTGATGAAGATGTGAACCGCTGGCGTCAGGAGGTCTACAACCCGATCCGCCCCCACGAGTCGCTGGAGGATCAGCCGCCGCTGTCGCGGTTTGTCCCGAGCCCGCGTCGTCGCCCGGAGCGGCTGCCGGAGGTGGCGTATCCCGCGGGCTCGGAGCTGCGCCGGGTGCGGGGCTCGGGCCACATCCTTTGGCGAGGCTGTAAGGTCCGGGTCGGCTCCGGTCTGATCGACGAATGGGTGCGGATCGAGGATCGCGGGCACGAGGTGGGGATCGATTACGCTGGGAAGCAGATCCGGTGCCTGCCCGCGGCGGGGATGGTCCCGGGGAGGGCGTTGTAGGGAGGAGGCCGAGTCTGCTGCTGTAACACGTGAATATATTATTATTCCAATAATAACCTCTCATATAACAAGGCGGCGGAGCCACGGCGCCCCTTGCATGGACGGATGTTGACCGGGCGCAGGCAGAGTGTTAGTGTCACCCATGTCCTTGCACCGTTTGTCACCCATGTCCTTGCACTGCACAGCCAGTCGTTAATACTGCTTTGTGGGATGGGAGTTCCTGCATAGAATAGGAGGAGGAACCCCATCATGCGAGTCCTGCAAGCACCGACGGAAACGCTGCCGGAACTGGCCCAGTTCTTGGAACCGTTCCACGTTCACTTCGCCCGCAGCGAGGGCCCCGCCGCACTGGAACGCTACCTCACTGGCCTCTTGACCGAGCAGCCCAACAAGAACTGCGACACCATCGCCCAGGTCGTCCCCGGCACCTCCGAGCAACGCCTTCAGGCCCTGCTCACCGAGATGGTCTGGGACGAAGACGACCTCAACCGCCAACGGGTCTGGCGGATGCTCTCCCTGCCCACCGAGGGCAACGCCGTCCTCATCTTCGACGACACCGGCTTCGCCAAGCAAGGTAAGCGCTCCGTCGGCGTCCAGCGCCAGTACTCCGGCACCCTCGGCAAGCGCGGCAACTGTCAGATCAGTGTCAACTGCCACTACGCCGAGAAGACCGTGGCCTGGCCCATTGGTATCTACACTGCGCCGCGTTGAGGTTCTCCTGGCGGCTCTGAGGTCGGCAGGACCGACTGCGCCAACCGAAGCAGGCTGCTGAGGTCCTCATGCTCCAACATTCTCGTCATCCAGAGCAATACCCACAAGCCGGCCAGCAGCGCCGGCTCGGTGGACTCCACGCCCCACTTCATCTGACGTCCGCTCAGCCGGACCAGCAACCGCCGCACCTCCGCCGCCTCGGGGGCCTCGCTCCGGGCCACCTGCCAGACCACCACGCATGCCATGCCCGCCACCAGCAACCGCTTGGCCAACGCCGGAGCCGTCTCCTGCTGCCACCGCTCCAGGTGCATCCCCGCCCCCTTGAGCAGCTTGAAATACGACTCGACGCGCCACCGCCAGTAGTACCACAACGCCACTTCGCTGGCCGACACCGCCGCCGCGACGTTGGTCAACAGCAGCCATGTCGCCAGCAGGGTGCCATCGCCGTCGCGCACCTCGCTGACGACCAGGCGCAATGGCAACGCCACGCCGCGCACCAGCCGCCGCGGGCCGCCCCCGGCCTCACGGCGGTTCGGCGCCGCCGGCCGCTCCAGCACGACCGCCGCCTCGGCCACGAACTGCTCGGCCGGCCGGCCGTGATACAGGACCGCACGGCTGCGGCGGAATGCCCCGCCCCGGTGCAAGGACATCACCACCTCGGACAACGACCGCTCCTGCCCCTCGTGCCGCACGACACGTTGCCCGTCGGCGCGCACCAGGAAGAGTCGCCTGTGGCGGGACCACTGGCGGTAGTGGGCCACGCTGTCGGCCTCGCGGTCGATGATGTGGACCGGCGGCTTGCCCAGCTTCAGCCGCTGCACGAACCGCATGGTCGGGGCCAGCGCGTCGAGCTGCGAGGGGACCGGCTGGACCCGCGCCGAGCGGCTGCTGTGGACACCCCGAGCGGATCGCACCTGCTGGCAGACCGGCGCGATCGGGGCGCCGTCGCGGTCGCTGAGGACCAGGGCCGTGAGCAGCTCATAGCCGAGGTCGGTCGCGCTACTCAGCACGGCGCGATCGCGCTTGCTGGTGTGGTCGCTGAAGAGGAGTTGGGACCAGTCGTGGACGACCAGAGCATAGTGCCGGTTGTCCTGCTCGACCGCCCCACGTGCGGCCTCGATCAGGGGCTGGGCCAGTTGCGGGAGCGTGACCCGTGGATTGGCGTAGAACCGCCAGGCGGCCTGGGTGCTGGCGAAGGCCTGAGCCGTTCCGGGCAGGGCGCGGAGCCCGGCGGCGATGGCCTGGACGGGCGAGAGATGTTCTTGGACCAACTGGAGATAGCGCCGTTGCAGGCGTTTGTCGTCGGAAGGCAGTGGTGAGACATACTCCGATTATACGGACCCTGTGTAGATACCAATGGCCAGTTGGAGTGGCGGGCCCCGACCCGAGGCATCCTTGGCGAAGTCGTGATCGAGCACGTCCCGGTCGGTCTTCCGCCAGCA
>DASSML010000406.1:0-3149 GCA_035688895.1 Gemmatimonadales bacterium | reverse complement strand
GCGATCCTGGTGCCGTCGGGTGACGGCGTGGGGAAGACGTCGGCGCTCTCGCTACCGCCCGGCGGACCCACCCGCTCGAGTCCGGTGCCGTCGCCGTGGACCCGCCAGATCTCGCCGCCGAGTGAGGTGAGCGTATACCCGTGGAAGTAGACCCAGTCCCCATCGGCCGAGAACGCCGGAAAGGCCGACTCCTCGAACGGCAGCGCACCGGTCAACAGGGGGACGCCGGTTCCTCCGGCCGCCGCGATCCGGCGCAGGTGGGTCCCGCCGTTGAGGGAGTAGTGATAGACGATGGTCTGTCCGTCGGGGTCCCAGGTGGACGCCCCGCCGTAGAGCACGCCGGTCTCGGCCAGCATGCGACGTCCGGTGCCATCGAGATTCACGACGAAGACGCGCGACGGCGCCGTGAACTCTCCGAGCGCCACCGTCCCCTCCGGAACCACGCTCACCTGTGCTACCGCCGCGAACTCTCCGACCGTCGCCGTGACGGTGCCGCGGCCGATCGCCTCGGCCCTGAGGGTGCCGGCGGGCGACACGCTGACGATGGAGGGAGTCTCGCTGTGGTAGGTGACGGCCTCGGAGCGCGGGCTCAACAATCGGTCGACCAGCGCCGCCCGCAGGTCGTAGCTGGCACCCGCATACACGGCGGTGTCGGGCACCTTGATGAGGACCCCGATCGGATTGCCCGGCTCGATCTGAAAGAGCGCGGTGTCGGCGAGCTCCAGCGATTGGACCTCGATGGGCATCCCCGCCTCGCCGGCCGGAAAGCTCAGAAAGACCTTGGTGGATGCCCGCCCTCGCCCATCGGTGACAACCTCGACCTCAGGCGCGACACGGCCCAGCTCCGTGGAGAAGGGCAACGCGCACCCGGGCCGGCAGGCCGCGGGACCGAACCGGACCGTGACACCCGCCGCGGGGCTCCCACCCTGCTCGTGGACCTCCACCACGAGCGGCTGCTCGAGCACGACACCGCTGGTATCGGCCTGGTCCGATCCCGAGACGATGCGAAGCTGGCCCAGTCCGGGCCCGGCGCCACCGTCCCCGCACGCGCCGAGACAGAGCCCCGCCACCAGGACCAGACAGGCTTCCCGTGCTGCCGGCACGCACTCCTCGAGATGATGTCGAGCTACTGATACTGGATGTAGTCGGGCCGCGGATAGAGTCCGAGCACCTGCTCCGGGGTCATCAGCCCATCGTCACCACACCCTACGGCGAGGGCCACCGAATCGGGACAGGTCCACGGCGCTGTTTCGCCGCGAAACGCGGGCTTGCGGTCATTCTTGTAGAAGAGCTTAAAGCCGGTGTACTGCACCGGGTAGGGTACGATCCAGAAGCGATAGGCGTCCTCCTTGTGCTGTCGGATGCCGAACCCGTCCATGTCTATCACGACCTGCACCCGCGGGTCCACCTTGATCCGCTCGACGTTGGTGAGCATCCGCCGGGTGAAGCGGTGCACCACCAGCACCTTGGGCGGAATCTTCTCCTCGTCCACCAACCTGGTGAGAACGTCCACCGCGGTATTCACGTCGCTCGCGTCCAGCGTGCCGATGCGCCGTCCGGGAACCCCGCCGTTCTTCATGGCGAACTCTGGGTCGAGCGCCAGGTGCACGTAGGGCCGACGGAGATACGGCAGCAGCGGCTCCAGCTCCGCCGCCACGGTGCTGTGTCCGATCTGGATGTCGAGGATCGCGATCCAGCCCCGCGTCTCGGCCCACCGCATCACGCTGTCGATCACCGCCGTGCCGAGCCGCAGGCGATACTTCCCGCCCCCACCGGGCTTGTCCTGCGCCACCGTGGCGATCAGGTGCAGCGCCGGCATCACCCCCCGGGAGCTGTCGGCCTCGGCCCACAGGCGGGCGGTCCGCTCGAGCCGAGGCAGCATGCTGTCCGGCGGGATGCGGCCGAGCACGCCCATGCGGGTACTGCGGGGGGTGCCGTAGTAGGCGACGATGCGGTTGGCGGGGATGAGGGAGCCGGGCAACGGCTCGGGAAGGCCGGGAACCGGCCAGCGGGCGGAATCGGCCGGGGAGATATGGAACCCGCGATGGCCGCCGCGCCCGGTCCGGCCCGCGGCGGCCATGGCGTGTCGGGCGGAATCGGCGCTGTCGGCCGGAGCGGCGGATGTGCCGCCGCTGTCGGGGACGCTCGGGGTGTCGGGCTTCGGGTCGGGGACCGGCGGGAGCACCTTCACCTTGGGCCGCTGGATCGGCCGAGGCTCCCAGTACTTGGGCGGCAGCGACTCGGGTTGGCCCGCCGGCGGCGAATCGCGCGAGGCGGAGTCCTGTCCCGCCGCGCGGTCGGTCGACTGGCCGCAAGCGGCGGCCAGCCACGCGAGGGGCAGGAGCAGACGGATCGGCGTCATGGCGGTGGATCGTAGTCGGAACCGCGGCGCGCCTCAAGCACTCGGCGTTACTCCGAGTCCGGCGAGCTGGCGATCGTGCACCCGTGACAGCGTGAGGAGCGAGACGATCGCACCGATGAGTGCGAGCTGCATGTCCCACTGGGTGTCCCACGGGTCGCCCTGGGTACCCAGGAAGTCGGTCGCCGCCGAGCCGCTCGCGAGCGCGGTCCAGAACTCGATCAGCTCGTAGAAGGCGCTGAACGCGAGACAGAAGCAGATCACCACGAACGGCAGCCAGCGACTCTCCCGGAGCGGCGAGGTGCGGATGAAGATCTCCCGGGCCAGGAGCGCGGGGATGAACCCCTGGGCGAAGTGGCCGATCCGGTCGTAGTGGTTCCGCGTGAAGCCGAACGCGTGCTCCATCCAGAATCCGAGTGGGACCTGGGCGTAGGTGTAGTGCCCGCCGACCATGAGGATGATCGCGTGCAGCCAGAGAAGGGTGTACACCAGGCGGGTGAAGCGGAACCGGGGATAGACCCAGACCAGGATCGGGGCGCCGATCAGAATGGGGAAGACCTCGAGCACCCAGGTGAAGTAGTCGTGCGGGTGAATGCCCGAGAGCACCAGCAACACCACCAGCGACAGCAGCAGCCCCAGCTCGTACCGCGACGATCGTGGCGTCATACGGGCTCCGGGATGAGAGCGGCTAGTCGGCGTAGGGCACGTCGACGGTGAGCCCGTCGCGCGCGATGATCGTCTCCGGAAAGATGGCGCGCGCCTCCGCCAGGAGCTCGGCGGCATCCCGGCC